>JAGHDT010000597.1 GCA_021159805.1 Anaerolineae bacterium | reverse complement strand
TACTACAGCAGCGTGAAGGCCTTTGGGCCCGCAGCGCGGATCGCAGAGGGTGATTTGCGGGATGAGCGTCATGTGCATCAGCACACTACGCAAGCATGAAAAAGCAGAACTCGCTCTGCTGAACGTTTAGCACAAAGAGGGGCACGGTGGGACACCGGCCCCAGCAGAGTGGGAGCGTAGGTGGTTATTTTCGAAGTAGGTATGTGCGCGCGCAGCGTGGGCCTGTCTGGGGCGTGCCGCGTGCGTAATCACACAGTTTGTTCGCGCAATGCAGTTCAACCTAATCAGAGGAGCCAAATCAAATGAGTTCGATCAGAGTCACAGTCTGGAATGAGTTTCGTCATGAGAAGATCGACGAGAAAGTGCGGGCGGTCTATCCCGATGGTATCCACACAGCCATCGCTAGTTTCCTTAAGGGTAACTTCGACGTCAAGACCGCCACGCTGGATGAGCCCGAGCACGGGCTGACCGACGAGGTGCTGGCCAACACCGATGTCCTGATCTGGTGGGGGCATATGGCCCACGGCGACGTCAAAGACGAGATCGTCGATCGCGTCTACGCGCGCGTTATGGAGGGAATGGGCCTGATCGTGTTGCACTCCGCCCACTTCTCCAAGATCTTCAGGAAACTGATGGGCAGCACCTGCAACCTGAAGTGGCGCGAGATCGGTGAGAAAGAACGCATCTATGTGATCGAACCCGGCCACCCCATCGCCAAGGGGTTGCCCGAGTATTTCGAGGTCCCGCACGCCGAGATGTATGGTGAGCGTTTCGACATCCCCGCGCCCGACACACAAGTCTTTCTTAGCTGGTTTCAGGGGGGTGAGCTTTTCCGGAGCGGCTGCTGCTATCACCGTGGTGCCGGCAAGGTCTTCTACTTCCGCCCCGGTCACGAGACCTACAAGGTCTTCTACCAGAAGGAAATCCAGACGGTTATCACCAACGCTGTGCGCTGGGCCGCCCCTGTCGCGGGCCCGACGGTTACTTTCGGGCACCGACCTGAGCCCATCGAAGATGTTACCCCCTACGAGGACAAATCAGCATGAAACCAGCTATTGCACTGCAGCTTTACACTCTTCGTGTCATTGCGCAGGAGGACTTTGAGGGTATGGTTCGTAGGGTCGCCGAGATGGGCTATGTGGGCGTCGAGCCCGCCGGGTTCCCCGGCTCCAGCCCTGAGGCCGCCGGTAGGTTATTCAAGGAAGTAGGCCTGGAAGTTCCGAGCGCCCACACCGCGCTGCCGCTGGGCGATACCAAGAACGAGGTCCTGGATGCCGTGGCCGCGATCGGCTGCCCGCGCGTTGTCACGGGCAAGGGACCTGATGACTTCAACACGTTGGACAAGATCAAGGAGACCTGCGATCTCTTCAACAAGGCGAACGCGGCGGTCAAGGCTGCCGGCCTGACCTTCGGCATTCACAACCACTGGTGGGAATACACGCCGGTCGAGGGTGTCTATCCTTACCAGGTGATGTTGGAGCGTCTCGACCCCAGCATCCTCTTCGAGATCGACACCTACTGGGTGCAGACCGCCGGCTGCGATGTCGCCAAGGTCCTGCGCGAGGTGGGGGATCGTGGGCCGCTGCTGCACATCAAGGATGGCCCCTGTGTCAAGACTGAGCCGATGACCGCCGTGGGCGCGGGAGTGATGGACTTCCCGACGATCGTAGCCGCTGCTGGTGATGTGCCGCGGTGGTTGATTGTGGAGCAGGACCGTACCGCCGGCGATATGGTGGCCGATGTTAGGGCCAGCTATGCCTATCTGATCGGTGAGGGATTGGCCCGCGGGAATAGGTAGTCTACTAACCAGGAACGCGCTGATCCGTGGCGGGTCGGCGCGTTCTTGGTTTATGTAAGTTGCCGTCTAGTAGTGCACGTCAATCTGGCGTTTGGATGCAGCTGATTCGAGGATCGCGGCGGTGATGCAGTCCGTGCGGTAACCGTCCAGGAAGGTGGCACCGTATGGGGCCACATCTTTGTCGTTCACCACGCAGTCCAGCAGGTGGGTCAGCTCGTGGATGAAGGTGTGTTCCCAGCCGATCATATGGCCCTGCGGCCACCAGTTTGACCACCAGGGGTGGTAGGGCTCGCTGACGAGGACGTTCTTGAACCCCTGGGTCTCCTTGGGCTCCTCGCCGACCCAATAGACGCTGAGCTCGTTGAGCCGCTCCAGATCGAACAGAATCGAGCCGTTCTCCCCGTTGATCTCGATGACCTCGTGATTCTTGCGCCCCGCAGCAAAGCGCGTGGCCTCAAGCGTGCCGATGGCGCCGTTCTCAAAGCCCACCGTGGCGACAAAAGCATCGGGGCAGTCGACTGTGGCAATCGAGCCGTCATCAGTGGGTCGTTCCTTGATGAACGTGCGGGTCATCGCGGATACCGAGTCGACCTCGCCGACCAAGAAGCGGCCCAGGTCGATGATGTGCGCGCCCAGATCGCCCAGCACGCCGCCGCTGCCGGCCACCTCCTTCTCCAGGCGCCAGATCATGGGCATATCGTAGTGTGGCAGGACCCATTCCTGTAAGTAGGTGGCGCGATAGTGGTAGATGCGCCCAAGCTTGCCGCTCTCGATGATCTCGCGAGCCAGGCGGATCGCCGGGAGGAAGCGGTAGTTGTAGCCAACCATATGTTTGACACCGGCTTTCTCCACGGCATCCAGCATGGCCTTGGATTCTTCCGGACTGCGGGCCAGGGGCTTTTCGCAGAAGATATGCTTGCCGGCCTCTGCTGCCGCGATCGAGGGCTCCGCGTGGATGTTGTTGGTGCCGCCGTTGTCGAAGATCTGGACGTCGTCGTCCGCGACCAGATCCCGCCAGTCGGTATAGACCTTCTTATAGCCGTAACGCTGTGCTGCCGCGGCCACGGCCTCCTTGTTGCGCCCGCAGATCGCGATGAGCTCCGGCACTGCCGGAGGTGGATACATCATATAGGGGATCGTCTTCCACGCGTGGGTGTGCGCCTTGCCCATAAAGGCATAGCCTAACATGCCTATGCCGAGCTTCGGTGCTTCCTTGTCGCTTGCCACACCTGCCATCGAGGTGAAGCCACTGCCCTTTGCCATAGGGTCCCTCCTTGGAAGTTAGCTTCTTGCCGTCAGCGATCAGTTGTCCGAAAACCGTTGTTAGTTACGCACTGCAGGTTGCCAGTTGGCAGATCATTGTATTTGACCCGAGCCGGCCTCGAGTCTGGCTATGACCGGCCCGGGACAGTCTATGGTTGAGTGGGTCGTCGGTGACTACTCACTGGCGAAGGCCGCGTCGAAGGCGACCGTCGAGGGAGTGAAATCCTGGCTACGGATCATCTTGAGAGCTTCCGGTGCGCCGAATTCGCGATCCATACCGCTGTCCTCCCACTCGACCGAGAGCGGGCCGTTGTAGCCGGTGCGGTTGAGCGCACGGATGATGGGATCCCATTTGACGTCACCGTGGCCTGGGGAGACGAAGTCCCAACCGCGCTGCGCGTCGCCGAAGTCCAGATGCGAGGAGAGGATGCTGTTGCGACCGTTGAGCTGGACGCGCGAGTCCTTGATGTGCACGTGGAAGATGTGGCCGGCGAACTCATCGATGAAGGCCACCGGATCGACGAACTGGTGGATCAGGTGACTGG
>JAGHDT010000573.1 GCA_021159805.1 Anaerolineae bacterium | reverse complement strand
TTTGTGGACGATCGCGCAGCCTAACGCCAGGCGCTGTTTCCATCCGCCGGAGAGATTCGCAGTCAACGAGTTCTCCCGCCCTTGCAGGCCGGCCATCTCAAGGATTTCCGCCTCCCGCCGCCGTAATCGTGCGCGCGAAAGCCCATAGGCCTGGCCATAGAAGCGGATGTTCTCACGTGCCGTCAGATCCTCATACAGCGTGAAGAGCTGTGACATATAGCCTACATGCGCCTGCATTGCCTTGGCCTGCGTGGCGGGATCGTATCCCAGCACCCGCGCCTCGCCTGAGGTCGGCTTGAGGAGTCCCAGCAACATACGGATCGTTGTCGTCTTCCCGGCGCCATTGGGCCCCAGCCAGCCGTAGACCTCACCCTTGTTGACATGGAAGCTGACGTCGTCGACCGCCACGAATTTCCCAAATGTCTTGGTCAGGTTGCTCACAACGATCGGATGCTCGTTCACAAGCCCGCCGCCGCCGGGGACCCTGTTGGTGCGTCCGCTGCTATGAGGCCCTGCCGGCGAATCAGCGAGATGAACGCCTCCTCCATACGAGGCTCAATCTCGCGCATCCCACTACAGGTAATCCCCTCGGCCGCCAGCAACGACTCAATCTCGCGTCGGCGCCGATCGAGATCATCCACGAAGACGTGGAGCATAACGCCGTACGTCTGGGTCTCCAGCACACCCGTCATCGCCTCAACCCGCCGTTTGGCCGGCACGAAGTGAGACGGCGTGAACTCCAGCAGCCGCCCCGGCACCATCGTCTTGATCACATCCGGGGAATCGTGTGCCACCAGCTTTCCCTCATACATCAGCCCCACCCAGTTACAGCGCTCGGCCTCATCCATATAGGGGGTGCAGACAAAGATCGTGACCCCTTTCTCAGCACGCAGATTGCCCAAGAGGTTCCAGAACTCCCGGCGGCTCACAGGGTCCACCCCGAGCGTGGGCTCGTCGAGCATCACCACCTGGGGCTCGTGGATCAGGCTGCAGGCCAGTGCCAGCTTCTTCTTCATCCCGCCCGAGAGCCGGCCGGCCAACCGGCCGGTGAACTCCGTGAGACCCGCGAATTCCAGAAGCTCGGGGATCCTCCGGCCCTGCGCTGATCGAGTGACACCTTGGACATCAGCGAAGAAGCGCATGTTCTCCAGCACCGTCAGATCGCGGGGTAGCGCGAACTGCTGCGCAATGTACCCCACGCGTTCCCGGATGGCATACGTATCGCGCATCGAATCATAGCCCAAGATCTCGCTCTCACCGGCCGTTCGCTTCAGCAAGCCGAGGATCACGCGCGTCGTCGTCGTCTTGCCGGCGCCATCCGGACCGATCAGACCGTACGTCTCACCGCGGCGGACCTGGAGCGTCACGCCATCCACAGCCGTTATCATAGCGCCCTTACGCGTCTTGAACTGCTTGATCAAACCCTTTGTTCGAATCGTCACGTCATGATCCATCAGTCCAACCGTTTCTTGAAAGTACCAGAGGCTATCGCCAATATGACAACACCGTAGATCACAAGGACCACGACATCACGCCACAGAAAAGTGATTCCCACCCCCTTGGTCACGATGCCGCGCGCAATCCTGACGAAATAAGTCGCCGGGATCATACTACCGACAGCCTGCACCACCGGGGGCATAGTGGACCTCGGGTAGAGCAGACCGGTCAACATCATCGTCAAAAGCATCAGGACCGAGGTCTGCTGCTGTGCGTGCTTCTGGCTACTCGCAACCGTTGAGATAAGCAACCCAAGGCCCAAGCCCGAGACGATGAAGATCATGGACAGCCAGATGAACAATCCGATCGATCCTCGAAAGGGAACCTCAAACCAGTAAAGCCCCAGTGCGATGATTATGGTGAGGTCGATGCCCACCAGCAGGATGCCTGGCGTCATCTTGCCGAGGATCAGTTCCAGAGGGCGCGTCGGCGTGACCAGTATCTGCTCCATCGTGCCGTGTTCGCGTTCCCGGACCACCGACATCGCGGTGACATTCACGCTGATCAACTGTAGCAGAATCGCTGCCAAACCGGGGATCAGAAAGATGAGAGAATCCATGTTCGGATTGTAGAGAATCCGAGCGGACGTCACAATTGGCGCGCCGATCATGCTGTCCATACCCATCCGCTGAACCTTATCCATCATCAACTCAATCCCATAGACCTGGGCAATTGAGGCCGCTGCGACATAGGATGACTGCACCACAAACGAATCAGACCCATCGACGAGGATCAGGACCTGAGCGTCTCCCCGCTCCACAGCCGATGCCAGATCAGCAGGAATCACCAGACCAGCATAGACGGTGCCCTCGTCAATAGCACGAAGCACCGCGGCTTCGCTATCCACAGCCATCACCGCATCGAAGATGTTCGACGACTCCAATCCTGCCACCAAGCGGCGGCTCTCCGTATCCAGACTCAAATCAGCCACAGCCATTGGAATATGCTCCATCTGCATATCACCCATATAGGCGACCAGGAAGAGTTCGAGGATAGGCAACATGATGATCATAAGCAGTTTCGGCCAATCCCTGATGGTCTGGATGATCTCCTTGAACACAATGGCCCATAGGCGTTGAAGACGACCGTGCAACAGATCACGCATTCTCAGTCACTCCAATCCCTGTCTGAAGGCTCGAGAGGCAACCGCCATCGAGACCAAGCCATAGGCCACCAGGCCGATGACGTGCGGCCACAATGCATCCAGCCCGACCCCCTTGGTGATAATACCACGCGAGATGGGCAGGAAATAGGTCAGAGGAAAGAGATAGCCCAACCCGAACAGCGCCGGTGGCATCGTCGAACGGGGAAACATAAACCCGGATAGGATAACTGCCAGAAAGATGATCAGCATCGCGATCTGCTGAGTTTGATCGACGTTATGCGCGACCGTAGAGACAAGCAATCCAAGGC
>JAGHDT010000344.1 GCA_021159805.1 Anaerolineae bacterium | reverse complement strand
CGTATTCCGTCTTCAGCAAGCGCAGCCAGCTGCCATACTCCCGGAAGACGCTCATCAACTGCGGATAGCGAATCGGCTCTTGTAGCTGGGTGGGTTCGTGCCGCCGCGGAAACTGCAGAACGAAGCCTTCCGCCCACTGTGCCAGTTGGAAGTACTCAAGATAGCCGGTGCTGGGGACCATGTAGCCATGGAAATAGTCGCGATAGCCATTCAGGCCATAGAGCCGCAGGTAGGCTTTGCGTTTGCGGTCCCGGCCTTCGAAGATGGCCTCCTTGTCGGTCTCGTTGCGGGCTCGGAATATCTCCAGCGCCCGGTCGAGAGGGACTTCTTCGCGCAGGATAGGAACGTCGGCCTTGACCAGCCGGTGCATCTCCGTTTCAAGCTGTGCCAACTCGGTATCAGTGAAGGGGTCGCGATTGCGCACCTCACAGAAATAGCCGCCGTAGGGCAACGAGTGATCGACGAAGACCTCGGCTTCGGGGAACAGGGTGTGCGTGGCAGCCACCAGCAGGAAAGTGAGCGAGCGCCGGTAGATGCGCACGCCATCCGACTCCGACAGGTTGATGGGTTTGACGTGGCAGTCGTGTTCGACGGCGTATGTCAGCTCGCGCAAGTTCCCGTCGACGAGTGCCGCAATGAGCGGGACCCCTGGATCGGGGTAGGCTGACTGGAGGAAGGTTTCCAATGAGGTGGCTACAGGACCCTCGTAGGTGTCTCCGCCCGGCAGGGTGATCTGGACCGTCTTCCGAGGCGTGCTGCGTCGTACTTGTTGGTCTCTCATCATTTCTGTTGGTTGCCCTGCGTCATCTTTCATAGCTAAGGTAGACACGGCAAGTATACTGGCTTTTGGGGTGATTGTAAAGCACCGCGCTTCTGTCAAGACGCCAGCACGTGAGCCAGATCCATCATCTTAGAATCCAGCGGTCTCTGTTTGGCCACGACCCCACTCAATGGTGTCGGCAGAATTTCCCCTTTTATCAATCCCATCAGAACGCCGTGTTTCCCGCGCGCCAGAGTCATTACAGCTGCTGCACCTAATCTGCTGCTCAGCAGCCGGCCAAATGCGCCGGGACTGCCTCCGCGAGGCACGTGACCCAACATGGTCACTCGGAGATCGGACCCCTGGCCGTCATGATGCTCCTTGAAATACTGGCCCAGGGCTATTGCGTTGTTGGCGGCTCCCTCAGCGACGACGAGTCCATTGGTCTTCCCAGGCTCATAGGCACTCAGCAGGTCCTGCGCGATCACCTCCGGGTCTGTGGGGACTTCCGGGATGGCTACACTCTCAGCGCCACCGGCGATGCCCGCCATCAGCGCCAGGTAGCCGCAGTCGTGCCCCATGACTTCAACTAAGAAGGCGCGGAGGTGCGACGTGGCCGTCACTTTCAGTCTGTCGATGGCTTCCAAAGCGATATCCAGCGCTGTATCAACGCCAAGGGTGATGTCCGAGCCGTAGAGGTCATTGTCGATGGTCGAGGCGACACCGACCACCGGGAAGCCCATCTCCGCAAGTGCGTGGCTGCCGGTCTACGACCCATTGCCACCGACCACCACCAGAGCCTCGATCCCGCGCTTCGCTAGTGCATCCAACGCCTGATGGCGTCGCTCCGAGGTCTTGAGCTCCGGACATCGCGCGCTGCCCGCACCGTCCCTCCGAGCTGGATAGTGCCCCCGACATCGCGCGCGTTCAGTACCACTATGTCGCCAGCGACAAGGCCTGCATAGTCGCAATGTACGCCGAACACTTCCCATCCCTGGTCAATGCCGTTCCGGACGACGGCGCGGATCGCCGCATTCTTGCCAGGAGCGTCGCCCCACTCGTCAGCGCTGCTATATGTTGCATATTCTGTCTCCCTAGTTCTCAGTGTGGTGAAGGGTGAGACGCTGCAGGTGGGCCGCGAGGAGATACCCAATGATGGTTGGCAGCCAGAACGAAGTGACACGATAGGCCAGGATGACCACCACTATGACACCGTAGGGCACGGCAAGCCCTGTGTAGAGTGCCGTCATCGTACCTTCAATGATCCCTACGCCGCCGGGCAGGAAGAACGCCGCCTTTCCCAGCAGTAAGGGCAGGCCATAGCCTGCCAACAGCACCTCTGGGCTCACTGGATGCCCGGCGGCAACAAAGAAGAAATAGAGCGTGAGCATGTCGCCGCCCACGTTGATGACGGCTCCCAGTAGCGGCCTGCGCCACCCACCGGTGGCCAGTGTATCCCACGAGCTGAACAGTCGTTCGGTCGTATCTCGCGACGGGTTCGGATTATAGGGCTTCCGGCGTATCTCGGCAGAGCGACGACTCAGTCGCTCTGCCAGGCTCTCGAGCTGCGGGCGATGTCCTGCTCCCCAGACTACGATCACCGCTGCGAGCATCAAGAGCGCGGCTGTGAAGCTGAACCCTATGATCTGTGCGCCGGTAAGGTCGTGCACTAAGAGCAAGTGAATTACGCCGGCCAGCCCGACGACCCACAGCAGTAGATTGCTGAGGAGGGACGGCAACCAGCCGGTGAGCAGCGCGCTCTGCTGGCTGATCCCATCCTCGCGCATCCAGCGGTAGGTGGCCGTTGCGTTACCCACCATGCCCCCCGCCACCAGCCCGATGCTGGCTGCTGCGATGGAGATGGTTGTGGCCCTCCGCAGCGTGATGCGCTCCTTGGTTATCCCGACCACAGCCTGCAACATATAGGCACTGCCCAGATAGCTAATGACTTGGGCGGCGATCGCTAACGCCACGGCCCACTTTGCCATCTCCCTGATTACGGTCATAGATTGCTCCAACGCTGTAATCTGTGGCAGCAACAGATGAACGGCAAGTCCGGTTATGACCAATACGGGAAGGTATCGGGCAATCCGGATCTGCGATTTTGGCACCTTGCTGTGCGTGGTATTTCCATAGCCCATGGTGTTCAGTACCTCCCCAGTGACGTAGTTTGGTAACCCGCAGAGCTTCGACCTGCTTCTGAGGGCGCTTCATCGGTGAGGTCTTTCTTCGCACAGATCAATCGGATGCCGTCGGAGGCGCCTTCTTCGACCAGCGCCATACAGACAAGATGTTCCGTATGCGGGAACCACGATTCGTGTGTCACAAGATGGGTGACTTGCCGGCTGATGGGATTCATCACCATGGAACAGAACTGTGATGTGGATTCCACTGACCCTCTTAGCCAGTATAGAGCGTTCAGTGTTTCTGTCGAACGCCTCCTGCGGTTGCGCTTGCGGATCCGGCCAAGGTAGCTACACTGGGTTTGCTTCTTCGTGGTGGCGTGGACGAGGACCTTGGGGGGAGGCGTGATGAAACGCTTTGCTGTACTGCAGCTGTCCGGTTGTGCAGGGTGCGAGGTTTCACTTCTGAACGCGGACGCCTGGGTTGATCAGTTCAAGCTGACCTATATGCCGCTGGTGACCTCGGTCTACGATGTGCCCGACGTTGATATCCTCCTGATAAGCGGTGGGGTGCGGACGGATGAGGATCTCTACAAACTGCGCCGAGCGGTGAAGCACGCCAAGCAGGTGGTCGCGGTAGGAACCTGTGCTATCTCCGGGGGCGTCGCCAACTTGGGAGACCGCGACGAGGTGCGTGAGCTCTTTCTCGCCCAGGCGCAGCGCCACCACGTCCCCCGCTTATTGCCCAAGACCCATCCCGTCGATGCCTACGTCGATATCGACCTATACTTGCCGGGCTGTCCGCCTACGCCGGAGCTTTTTATGGCAGTGCTGGAGGAGGACTCTGTCTTCAAGCCCAGCAAGATCGTCTGTCAGGAGTGCGGCAGGAAGAAGATCCGCGACATGCGGCCCAAGCATTTGCTGGGCTTTCAGCAGGGCAACGTGCTGCCCGATATCTGTTTGGTCAACCAGGGCTATCTCTGTGTCGGTACATCGACGCGGGGTGGGTGCCGTGCTCCCTGCCCGCGCGCCGGGCATCCGTGCGTGGGATGTCGGGGGCCATCGGATGTCTTTATCGAGAAGGAGTCGGCGGCCTGGTTCACGAGCATCAAGCGAGTCTTCAATTCGATGACGGATATCCCTGATGAGGAGCTCGATGCCGCGCTGCGCTCGCCACAGCTGGCACTCTTCCTCTTCCAGTTTTCGGATTACGCGGGTGGGGAGCGTGCTATACGCCCGAAGGAGAAGGTGCTCTGATATGGCTACCTTGACATTTCCGTTGAGCAGAATCGAGGGCCACGCACAAGTTGTCATCGAAGTGCGTGGCAGCGAAGTGCTCTCGGCGCGTTTCCAGGCGACCGAGTATCGCGGCTTCGAATTCCTGGTGAGGGGCGGACCGGCAGAGCAGATGCCGGTCATTGTGCCGCGCATCTGCGGCGTTTGCTCCACGGCGCACCACGTGGCTTCGGTCAAGACGCTAGAGGATGTGTACGGGGTCACGCCGCCGCCGTTGGCTGTCACAATCCGCGAACTGTTGTTACTGGGACAGCTCCTGCAGAACCAGGCAACCTCGCTCTTTATCTTCACGATGCCGGACCGGCTGGACGTCGACAGCCTCTTTGACCTGTCGGGCAGCGATCTATCGGCGGACCAGCAGGCCGTGATGACCACCCACGCGCTGCAGGTGCGCCAGGTGGGCACGCACCTGATCTCGCTGGCGGGCGGCCAGTTCATCCATCCGGTGAAGGCTGTCATCGGGGGGGTGATCTCCGGCATCACGGAGGGGGCCGCGGCCAAGATGCGCGAGGAGCTGGTGTGGGCGCTGCCGATCGCGATCCAGCTGGTGGACTATTACTGGGAGATATCCCTGGCGATGGGGGAGCGACTGGGTACCTGGGGCGACGATGAGCCCGCATGCTATATAACAGCGGTGGATGTCGAGCACCCCAACTACTATGGAGATATGCTGCGCGTGATGGGGTGCGATGGCGACGACGTCGGCACCGTCTTTCCGGCGCGCGATTACGCGGATTATCTCACTGTT
>JAGHDT010000421.1 GCA_021159805.1 Anaerolineae bacterium | reverse complement strand
TGAAGCCGACGGCCGAGTCGCTGTCATAGCGCAGCATCCGCCCCCGCATCTGGATATCCCTTAGTTCAGGGAGCAGCGGCGTAAAGGCAGTGAGGATCACCTGTTGTAGCCGGCGATCCTCCAGCGCAGCAGAGGCCTGGCGTAGGAACTTGTCCAAGCGCTCTCTCTGTTCGGTCTCCAAGGGGGGCTTGTTTTCGGGAGCATTGAGGCCAATCAGTCCCAAGATATCGGTCCCACTCTTGTCGCGCAAGCGTATGATCCAGAAGCCGTTCCAGCGCAAGAATAGGTCCTGGTCCTTGGTATGGGTCACTTGCGCAAATGGGAGCTTGGCGATCTCATCTTGTGACATGGATAGGTCACACCAGATATCCCACCGGAGCTCTCCATCCTCAAGAATGGCCAGAAAGCCGCCATTGCTGCGCATCAGTTCGCAGACGGCGGCGAGCACGTTTTCCAGGAACTGCTTCACGTCAGCAGTCGTCAGCAGGCGTTGGCTCAGCTCCTGCACCCGTGTGACTTCAGCCGCGCCATCGCGGTAGAGCATCAGGTCGATGACCGGCTTCGCGAGCTCGATGCCCAACTGCGACAGAATGGTGGCAATGGCCAGGGCGACCAAGGAGAGGGTGTACTGTCCCAATCCGAGGACAGGTTCCAAAGTAAGGCCCAGACCAAAGGCCACCAGGGCCAAGATGGCAGTGATAGGTCCCCGCAGGAGGTAACGCACCATGCGGTGTTTGATCACGCGGTCCGGCATAAGGGTGTTGATGAAGGCCACACTGTAGGCCACCAGGGCCAGCATTGCGCCGACCGCGATGTTGCCCAAGATCAGGAAGATGTGGAGGAGCCCACTGGACACGCCTGCCGGCCACCCGGCCAGGAGCATATAGGGAAAGACGCCCATAGCCGGTGCAACAAAACCGATGGAGAGATAGGCCATGCGGCGGCGGGCGGTCCGCGTGTAGCAGCGTCTGCGGGCGTAGAGTGTTTCTCTGAGCCCCCATAGGGCCACGATGGCGAAGAGCGTCGCAAAGGGGTAGAAGAGTGGACCGGGCTGCAGATGGTAGGCCCCGGCTGAGAGAACGCCGCTGCGCACCATGAGATCGGTATAGAGCGCCGCTGCAGCAATCAAGGTGCTCAGGCTGAAGCTCATCGGACGCAGCCACGCGGGATATCGATCTCGAAGAACGGACCGGCGGATTGCCCGCACGAACTCCAAGTAGAGAGGGGGCGTGAAGGCGATGCCCAACCATTGCAGGCGCAAGAGCCCCTCAGCGTTGTCCGGTCCAATGTAGTCGGTGAGCAGCAGGTCCGACAGGTAGACTACAACGACACAGCCCAGTAGGCCAATGAATGTCTGGGCTACGCGGCTGCTGCGGTTGTAAGCAAGCAGATAGAGCGCCAGCGCGAGCGCAGTGGCACCCAGCCCGGCGGTGAGCACGCCGTTCGCGCCGCTAATGAAGTGTAACCAATCCATAACGTCAGTTACCAGTTACCAGTTCCCGACATCCCACCATACAAACTCCTTCCCTCCAACGAACCCCTTGGGTTCGCCCGCTCCCATGCTACCGCACCCGCTGGCGAAAGAATAGGGCGACCTCCTGCCCCGGCCAATAGCTGTCCTGGAACCCGCAGAACGCGAAACGGTGCTTCTGGGCGAAACTGATTGCAGGGTGAGCCTTGAGCGGGCATACAAAGATGAGTTGGTGGATGTACTGTCGCAGGCACCACTCCGTAACACGTGCTAGCATCGTTGAGGCTGTGCCCTTGCGCCGGAATTCCGGGGTCACGGCGATGTCCGTGATGCGTGCCTGGTAGCGATCCAGGTCGACATCAAGCCCGAGATAGCCGATGACCTCGCGGTGTTCCAGCGCAACCCAAAATAGGTCACGACGTTGCCAGCTCTTCAGAAGACTCTCGCTGGAGACGACTGGCTGAATTCGTAAGCTGCGCGGGAGGCGGATCTCTCGGAACGAGATGCGCCACTCTCCTCCGCTGTGAAGTTCATCCATTTGCCAGGCATACTGCGTCTTATACGAGGTGTCGATGCCCAGACAGCCTTCCCAGTCTCCATCACGTACAGCTCGGACAAGCACGATACCCTCCTTCAGCTATTCTGCTTGAGAGACGATGTCTACAGGAATCATGCACGTTGTCGTGTTGCCGTAGATATCGACGACGACAAGCTGGAACCGGTAGGGGCCGCCGGGCGGATAACGTGTGGCGTCCGACACGTCCCACAATCCCAAAGCCCCGTTCTCTACTATAGCGTCGTACTGTGCGATGAAGTTCGGCGTCTCAGAACCGGGGAAGATAACCTCGAACCGGTAGTAGGAAAACGCGTTGACCTGCGCCGTTCCCAATACTTCCACGACAGCTGACAGACTACCGCCGGCAACAGGAAACGTCAACTGCGCGCCGGGATCCGGACAGTCTGGCTGCAGCTGTTCCGGCGGGACCCGTGTCGACAGCGGTGTCGGCGTGATGGTCGCCAATATCTCGGGTGCTGAGACCACCACCTGTGTGACGGTGCTTGTGGCTGAGAGTGGTGCGTTGGATTGAGTCGCCGCAGGCGTTAGCGTATAGAGCCCGCTGCTGGGCGTGGCTGTGGCGCTCTCAGCCTCCGGCTGGGCCGGCAGCCAATACAGACTGACTCCAAACACCATCGCGGCAAGGATCAGGAAGAGCGCTGCAACCAGCCGGGCTCGTGTCATTTGCTGATGATAGACTTCACGCTCTAGCGTGAATTGTGCTCGGTCACGTTTGCGCTTCGCCAGACCAGCTGTGGCGAGATATCCCAACGATCCCATCAAGCAGATCAATGATATCCAGATGACCTGCTGACTCAGCCAGCCCAGAATGACGGTCATAGACGCCGCAAGACGCCCCGAATGATCGTCTCCAGCCGCGGCACCAGGGTCTTGCCGGCTTCCAATACCTCCTCGTGGTTCGGGGGTGGTGCCCCTTCTTCGCCTATCAGCGTGTTGGTGATGCCGGAGAAGCCCAATACGCGCAGCCCGCTGTGCCGTGCGGTGATGACCTCCGGCACCGTGGACATGCCAACGGCGTCGGCGCCAATGATGCGCAAGAAGCGTACGTCCGCAGGGCTCTCGAAGCTTGGGCCGGCCAGGCAGATATAGACACCTTGCTGGTACACGATCTGGGCCTCTACCGCGACTTCCTTGGCGAGTTGACGTAGCGCGGGATCGTACGCGTTGTTCATGCCTGGGAAGCGTGGCCCAAACTCCGAGAGATTCGGCCCCCGCAGCGGATTGAGCCCGGCCATCCCGATCAGGTTGATGTGATCCCGGATGATCATGATCTCGCCGGGACGATACGTCATGTTCAGGCCCCCTGCAGCGTTCGTAACGATCAGTGTTCTGACGCCCAGTAAGGCCATAACGCGAACCGGTAAGCCTATCTGCGCCATGCTGTAGCCCTCGTAATAGTGGGCCCGGCCCTGCATGACGATAACGGGCTTATTCTCGAGGGTGCCCAATACCAGATGTCCTCGGTGTCCCTCAACGGTTGAAACCGGGAAGTGCGGTATGGCATTGAAGGGCAACTCGACGGTACCCTCAACGCTCTTCGCCAGCGCGCTGAGTCCTGAGCCCAGGATAAGGCCGACCTCGGGAACCAGATCTGTGTGTTGCCGGACTTCGGCAACTGCCTCCTTCAGTTCGTCCAACGTGAAGAACTCATCCATGTCAACCTCCCTCGTGATCACCCTGATCTAGATAGGCTTCGTCTGCATCGCCCGATGCCCCGCGGCTGCTACCTGTGAACCGTGCGCGGGGGTGGGCCCGGTTGTACACTTCGCGGCGCCGGCGACTGGAGACTTCGGTGTAGATCTGGGTTGTCGTGATACTTGCGTGCCCCAAGAGCTGCTGGACCTCGCGCAACTCGGCGCCGCCTTCCAGCAGATGGGTTGCGAAGGTATGGCGCAGTGTGTGCGGGGTTACCCTGGACGCGATACCGGCGGCTTCAGCATAGTGTTTGACCAGGAACCAGAGCCCCTGACGTGTCAATGGTCGCCCGCGGTTGTTCAGAAAGAGCGTGCGCTCGGCAGGATCTCGCAGCAGGAACGGACGGCTTTCTGCCAGGTACCGCTGCAGTTGATGAATCGCTTCGGCGTAGAGTGGGATCGTACGCTCTTTGCTGCCCTTGCCGAAACACCGTAGGGTGCCTATTTCAGCGTCCACATCGTTGATGCGAACGCGGATAATCTCACTGGCACGCATCCCGGTCGCGTAGAGAATCTCCAGCAGAGCGCGGTCACGCAATGCCAGCGGCGTTTCCTCCAGCGAAGCGGTCTGGATCAGCCGCTCCACCTGATCCCGCGAAAGAGTTCTTGGCAGCCGCTTCTCGATCTTTGGCTGGCGAAGCCAGTCCAGCAGATCGGGCTCCACAACTCCCTCAGCATACAGGAATCTAAGAAATGCGCGGGTTGCGGCCACCTTGCGGGCCACAGTCGATGTCTTGTATCCCATATCTTGAAGCGAGACGACGAAGTCATCCAGCTCCTCAGGATCGAGTTTGTCGAGACGGGCCACGCCGGTGCCTTCAAGGAAGGTCTTGAACTGGGCGAGATCTCGCTTGTATGCTGCTAGCGTGTTGGGTGAATATCCCCGTTCAGACTTTATGTAGCGAAAAAACAGCTGTAGGTAAGTATCCATATGAGAAAACGGTCACCAAGATTATACCTTAGGTGCGCGCTAGAGCTAGTTTCCTGCGCGGTCGATGGGTCCCACGGATGCCGGATAGCACCCTACGGGTGTGCTAACGCTGGTCTGTCGCCGAGGTCGTGCCAGTTGCCAGATCTCGCGGGCGATCTGCTCGGTGGCCAAAGGACGAGCCAGGGCCTGTGACTTCTTGGCCATCGCCGCACGCTTTTCCGGATCGTGCAGCAATTGCAGCACAGCGCGTACTGCCATCCGAGGTAACGGCGCCCAGATTCCGGCACCGTTGCCGACAACGTGGTCAATGTTTCCCTCTTCCTGTCCTGGAAGTGCGGTGTACAGCACGAGGGGGAGGCCTGCCAGGAAAGCTTCTGCGAGCGAGTTAGGGCCGGCCTTAGTGACAAGAATGTCCGCCGCGCGCATCCAGACCTCCATATTACTGACGAATCCCTCGATCTGAATGTGAATTGGGAGATCGCTATGTGCAAGTTCTTGATAGAGGGATCGGTTGTGGCCAGTGATCACTACGATGTGGGCATCGGGGCGCCGGCAGGCCAGCAATCGCACCACCTGTCCCAAGGGCCCCAGGCCCTCGCCGCCGCCTACGATGAGGACCATGGGTCGGTCCTGAGGCAGGTTCAACTGGGTGCGTGCCCGGCTCTTTGATAGCTCCATCGAGGTTATGAACCGGCGTCGCGTCGGCATGCCGGTGACGCGGATGCGGCTTTCTGTGATACTCCAGCGCATTGCTCTGGCTTTAGCCGCATATGTTGGTACCAGATAGGTGTCCGCAGCGGAGACAAACCAACCGGCGTGAACGGTGACAAGATCCACGGCTACAATCCCCAGCGGGATCTCCCACCCCATACGACGCAGCCCAAGAGAGAGTGCGTAGTTGGGGATCGGGTGAAAGGAGACAATCACATCAGCTGGATGTTGGCGCAGCAGGTCGCAGAATGAACGGCGGGCATAGGGCCATACTAGCTTCGACATCGTCTTTACCAGATGGACACCGTCGGACAAGTGGAAGCCTACACCCCAAGGTATACCGTTGAGGCCGACGCAGATCGGATACCAGGCCGGGAAACGATCGAACGGCCAGCGCTCCATTTCCGTAAAGATGTCCACCATCTCTACAGCTGCCGCGGAACCATAGAGACGCTCCATCTCGTCCTTGACGGCTTGTGAGGACGCTCTATGGCCGCCACCAGTATCCGAAAAGAGAAAGAGAAATCGCTTGGGTTTGGGAGCGGTGTTAGCCCTCAATCTCAATCGATGATCCCATATCATACAGCTGTCCTCCTTATGGTCATTGTGGCACTACCGTTGTCTGGTTCCGAGTTGCCTCACGATCCGGTTTCCAGGCCGGATACTATCAGATCCAGATGATCCTAGTCGGCCTCGGACGGCGCCTCACCGCGCTGTACGAAGCGCTGAATCTTACCCTCAAACCGGCGTCGGGGCACCAAAACATAGCGTCGGCAGGTCGTACATTCGATGCCGACATCCAGTCCAACACGTAGGATTCGCCACGTCTTGCCCCCGCACGGGTGTGTCTTGCGGAGTTCTACGATGTCGCCTACACGAAGATCCAAAGGCCCGGCCATGGTTGCTCTTACCTCTGTTGCTTGGGAGTCGATTCTTTCTGGTCGCGTCGCTCTAACTTCGCCACCAGAACGCCAGCGCCAACAATCCCAGCTCGGCGGCAGCGATCGCGGCAATGCCGAGGTGAGCCCCTTCGTTGAGTTCCCGGA
>JAGHDT010000085.1 GCA_021159805.1 Anaerolineae bacterium | reverse complement strand
CATATAATCAGTGCCGGCTAACGGCATTGCGAACATCGGGTCGCTGTACTTCATCCCTGATCGTGGCTTCACTCGTGGCAGCCCCTATCCCTTATTCCCCAGCAAGCAAAGGGGATCGCCGAGACCGCAGAACGGTTCCGTGAGCCACGGTGGCAACAATAGACCGAGTGAGTCACGTAGAGAAGGAGAAGCTCCATGGACGAACGAATCATCAAAGCCAAGCTCGATCACATCCGCCAGAGCGCGACGGTGCGCCGCTGGAGCATCGGCCCATGGGAAGCCCGCACAGCCGACTATCTGGCTCCAGGTGAATGCCAGTACGACACCGATTGGAAGAGGATGGCCGAGAATGCCGTCTGGCCCGCCGGGAAGACCCTCTTCCTGCGCGCCAGGATGGAGACGCCGCCGGGTATGACCACTGCAGAGCTCTTCCTGGAGTTTGACATCGTCAACCTGGAAGGTGCCCTGAGGATCGACGGCCGGCCTCACGCCGGCATTGACGCCAATCACACGCGATCCCCCATCCCCAAGTCCGGCAAACTCGACCTGGAGATCGAGTTTGCGTGCCTGGGGACGCCTCCCAACCGTCCCACACTGCAGCGGGACAACTCGCGGCTGCGCGAAGTCGCCCTCATACAGGTGGATCCGGACGTCCTGGCCGCCTTCTATGACCTCTCGTTCACCTGGGAGGCCGGCTTGCACGCGCCGGACGAGCGACGCCAGAAGCTACTCCACGCGGCGCTGGAGGAAGCACTGTTGTCTATCGATCTGACAGCCCCTATCGATCAATATCACCAGGATCTGGCCGCGGCGCGTCAGGGACTACAGAGACGGCGGAGTGCTATCGCCCTGGATCCGGAGGCTGGGCGCATCTTTCTCACCGGCCACTCGCACATCGACGTGGCCTGGCTCTGGCCGCTCAGGGAGACGGTCCGAAAGTGCGAGCGGACCTTCTCCACCGCCTGCCGGTTGCTCGAACGGTATCCGGACTATCACTTCTCGTGCAGCCAGCCCCAGCTATACGCCTACACGCGGGAGTACTTTCCCACCCTCTATCAGGAGATCAAGGGTTGGATCCGGAAAGGGCGCTGGGAGTGCACCGGGGGAATGTGGGTCGAGCCGGACTGCAACGTCCCCTCCGGCGAATCCCTGATCCGGCAGATATTGTACGGCCTGGCCTTCTTTCGCGACGAATTCGGCGTCCGTCCCAACACCTGCTGGCTGCCGGACGTGTTCGGATATCCGGCATCGCTGCCGGGGATCCTGAAGGGGTGTGGATTGGCGAGTTTCTTCACCTGCAAGCTCCACTGGCAGGCCCGCAACCCCTTTCCCCACCACCTCTTCTGGTGGGAGGGGATAGATGGCACCCGCGTCCTGGCGCACATCCCGCGCCTGATGCACTACTACAACGGCCGGCCCACCCCCGAAGACCTGCGCTTTGCCTGGGATAACTTTGAGGAGAAGGATCGATACCCGGAACTCCTACTCCCCTTCGGTTACGGCGACGGCGGCGGTGGACCGACGGAAGAGATGCTCGAGTTCGCAGCTCGAGCCCAAGACTTTCCCGGCGCGCCGGTCTGCCGGCAGGGCGGAGAAGAGGCCTACTTTGACGATGTTCTCTCCGCCGCTCCAGACCTGGCCACCTGGGTGGGAGAGCTCTACCTGGAGACTCATCGGGGCACGTACGCCACTCACGGCGAGGCCAAGCGAGCCAATCGAAAGAACGAGTTACTCCTCCGCGAGGCCGAGATATTCGGCTCGCTGGCCAACCTGGGGGGAGGGGAGATCGATCTGGACGCCCTGCGGTCGGCGTGGTCCAACCTGCTGCTGCTCCAATTTCACGATATCCTGCCCGGCAGTTCTATCGGTGAGGTGTACCAGGAAGCGGCCAAGGATTATGCCCACATCGAGCAGATCGGCCGGCGGGTTCGTGACGACGCGCTGAAACTCCTAGTGGAACAGATGGACGGCCCGGGTGACCTGGTTGCTTTCAACAGCCTCGCGTGGGCGCGCACAGACGTCGCCAGAGCTATCATTCCTGATCCAGGCGGCGATGTCGAGATCATCCAGCCCGGCGGCGGGAGTACGCCCGTCCAGACCATCGCCCATCGCGATGGCGAGATCGAGATCGCATTCGCCCTGGATCACGTGCCGTCGATGGGCCACGCGGCACTCTCAGTACGCCCGGCGACCGTCTCTCCGGAACACAGCCTGGAGGCCACGGAGCGCCGGTTGGAAAACCGCTTCTTCAGACTCGAACTGACCGCGGCCGGTACAATCGAGCGCCTGTGGGACAAAAGACACGAGCGTGATGTGATCGCGTCGGGTGAGACCGCCAACCGCCTCCAGCTCTTCCAGGATGGTCCCGAACGAGAGTCGGCGTGGAACGTGCACGCGACATTTGAGAAGCGGGAATACGCGTGGGATCCCGGGACAGAGATCACGGTCGTCGAGACGGGCCCGGTGCGAGCTGTCGTGCGCGTATCACGCCACTATCGCCAGAGTCACCTGGAACAGGACATCATCCTCTACGACACCCTGCCGCGCATCGACTTTGTCACTCGCGTCGACTGGCAGGAGCGACAGGTGATGCTGAAATCCGCCTTTCCCCTCGCGGTGAGGGCTATGCAGGGGACGTTTGAGATCCAGTTCGGCGCGATTGAGCGTCCCACGCATCGAAACTCATCCTGGGACCAGGAGAAGTTCGAGGTATGCGGCCATCGGTGGGCCGATCTGTCGGAGGCGGGCTATGGCGTCAGCCTGCTGAATGACTGCAAGTACGGGTACGACGTGAAAGGGAACACCCTCCGGCTGACCTTGCTGCGAGGTCCCGAATCGCCCGATCCGAACGCCGACCGGGGCGCCCACGAGTTCACGTATGCACTATTCCCCCACGCCGGCGACTGGGTCACGGCGGACACAGTACGGCGGGCATGGGAACTGAACGTTCCCATTGTCTGCACGCCTGGCACCGGCCGGCGCGCGGATTCGCTGGGTGAAACTGCCACCTTCAAAGTTGAGGGCCCGGCCCTGTTGGCGACCGTCAAGCCGGCAGAGGATGGCGATGGATACATCCTCCGCCTGTACGAGCCCCACGGCGGCGAGGCCCGGTGCGCGTGCACACGCCCTTACCGTTGGAGCGGGTGATCGCGTGCAACCACGTCGAGGAGAATGGGGACCAATGGCCCACGCAGGCCGCCGGATTCGAGTTTGCCATCGGCCCCTTCCAGATCAAGACCTTTCGCGTAAGTTTTCAGCCCAAGGATGGCGTGGAATAAGTAACCACGAATCCTCGCGAATCTTCGCGAATCTGGGGGAGGGGCGCCGTCCGGCCCCCTCCCCTCTATACGCCGATACATCACCTCACGCGGCACCTGTCGCTCTTCATCGGTTTGAGGTTCGGCATCAAGCAGTTTGATCCGATGTCTGAGTCTGCCCAGGACCGCGTCCCCTTGTCCCCTCTTAGGTGCCCCTATAAGCACGAAGTTGGGAGCAGGAGAAGGTGCTGCGGGCTTTCGCCAACCTTTGACGGTTGAAGCGTGCGGCCATATAATCGGTGTTAGTTGACGGCATTGCGAATCACGGCTCGCCGTACTCCACCCTTAGTCGTGGCTTCACTCCACCCTGGGGTATTGCTCCCCTTTGGAGTACGAACTGCAGCACCACTCTTTACTCAGTGTCCACTAGATCGGGGCAAGTCCAGACATGCTCAAGTAGCTTGAAGAATGGAAGAGGGCCCATCCCGGATCAAGTTGCCGGATCATCCCCCTTGGTGGCGCATTGACAGCTTGACGCAGCCAGGGAAGCGTGCGCGGTGGTTCGCCGACGATGCGCAGCTGACGCGCAAACACGGCTACGGTGTGCATCTGGTGGCCTGGTGGCGGTCGCCGTGCAGGGCGCGCAGTGGTGCTACGTGGATGCTTGGTAGGTCGAACGGGATCCACGGTCGCGCGATGCACAACCGTTCCTCGGGGACGCCGATGTCGCGAGCCTTAGCCTGGCAACTGGCGGGGACCACAAGACGACAGCTCGTGCTTAGGCTAGATCAATATGCTCAACTGGGTGCTATATCGTTGTGGCATACCCACAAATAGCGCTTCCCCCTTGTCCCGACCACCAAACCGTGGCAAAATCACGCTGCTATGTTTCTACCCACGACGCGCGCGGAGCTCCTAACTCGGGACTGGGATCAGCTTGACGTGATCCTGGTCACCGGCGATGCTTATATCGACAGCCCCTTCATCGGCGTCTCCGTCATCGGGCACGTCCTCACCGATCTTGGTTACCGCGTCGGGATCATTGCTCAGCCCGATATCAATAGCCCCGAAGATATCACCCGCCTCGGGGAACCGGCGCTCTTCTGGGGCGTCAGCGCCGGCAGCATCGACTCGATGGTTGCCAATTACACCGCCCTCAAGAAACCCCGCCGGACCGACGATTACACGCCCGGGGGCGAGAACACCAAGCGTCCCGACCACGCCGTCATCGTCTACACTAACCTTATCAAACGTTTTTTCAGGAACACGGTCCCCATCGTCCTTGGAGGCATCGAGGCCAGCCTGCGCCGGGTGTCCCACTACGATTACTGGGATGACTGCATCCGCCGTTCTGTCCTCTTCGACGCCAAGGCTGACTATCTCCTTTACGGCATGTCCGAGAAATCCGTCGCTGAGTTTGCCGATGCCCTGCGCTTCCGGGGGGACGCCCGTCACGTTCGGGGGCTCTGCTACATTGCGTCCGATCTGCAGCCCGGTTATCTTGAGCTGCCCTCCTATGATAAGGTCACCGCCGACAAGCGCGCCTTCATTGACATGTTTCATTCCTTCTACCGCAACCAGGATCCGCGCAGCGCCCAGGGTCTTGTGCAGCGCCATGGCAATCGCTACCTGGTCCACAACCCGCCGCAGCCCTACCTAACCCAGCGTGAGCTCGACGATGTCTACGCGATGGATTTTGTCCGCGACGCGCATCCGTACTATAAGAAACAGGGCGAGATCCGCGCACTGCAGACTATCACCTTTGCCGTGCCTACCCACCGTGGATGCTACGGTGAGTGCAACTTCTGCGCCATTGCCGTCCACGAGGGCCGTACCGTCCGCTGGCGCAGCCCCGACAGTATCGTCGACGAGGCGCGCGAGCTGACCTCACACCCCGACTTCAAAGGATACATCCAGGACCTCAGCGCGCCGACGGCAAACATGTATGGCTTTGAGTGTCCCAAGAAGCTCAAAGAGGGGGCTTGCCCCGACCGCCGCTGCCTGACCCCCGAGATCTGCCCTATGTTGCCGGTAGATCACGATCAGCATCTGAACTTGCTGCGCCGTGTGCGTGATCTGCCCGGCGTTAAGAAGGTCTTCGTTGCATCGGGCCTGCGCTACGATCTGATGCTCAGTGACGGGGAGGTCGGCGACCGCTATCTCAGGGAGCTGGTCGAGAATCACGTGTCGGGACAGCTGAAGGTGGCGCCAGAGCACAGCCAGGACCGCGTCCTCAAGGCGATGGGCAAACCCGGCACCGAGTCGCTGGTTGAGTTCCGCAAGCGCTTTATGCAGGCCACCGAAGCGGCGGGCCTGCCGCAATTCCTCACCTACTATCTCATCGCTGCCCATCCCGGCTGCACCGAACGCGATATGGCGGAACTGCGCAAGTTCGCCACACAGGAGCTCAAGGTCCGCCCCGAGCAGGTCCAGATCTTCACCCCGACTCCGTCGACCTACGCCAGCCTAATGT
>JAGHDT010000413.1 GCA_021159805.1 Anaerolineae bacterium | reverse complement strand
GCTTGTCACCGAGCGGAAAACCACAACGTCATTGGGCGCCGTGCGGACCGACCCGATGTCGGGACCACCGCCATACCCATTGAAGATGCCCTGTAACTGGCCGTCAGACCCTTCGGCATTCAGTGCCGAGGCAGCCAGCGATTCAGGCACGATCAGATGCCCTTTGCCGCAAGCGTAGGCCTCACCGCCGGGTAGCGCACGAGGTCCGCCAGCTCCGAAAGGTGCGTCCAAGGGCACACGTAATCTATGCCATCCCGACGCCACCATTCGCGACCTCGTCGTAGGCATCCCCGGTGCCAAAGAAGATCAAGACGTGACCCCCGTGTGCCCACGCCGCCAGAGCTTCGTGGATCTTGAGTGACGACGGCGTCTGTCCCCCACAGGTGAGCAGGAGTACGTTCACGTCGTCAAGATAGCCGGCCTCTGATACGCGCTCCAATTGCACCATATCAAGAGCCAGCCAGTGCTTGACCAGCAGCTCGGTCTCCTTCGACGCATGGGCGTCCCGCAGTGCATCATGAACGATGTGAAGCTCAGTCGCATGGCTGTCAAGGTAAAGGTCCACCGATCTGTAAGGTCGTAATAGAAGCGGGCTGGACGCCCGCCTGATCTTCCCACGATGCCAGTTGCTTGTTCCACTCCCGGGTGTAGGGCGCCGCCATCACCACCGGTGGGTGGCTCGCATTGGGGGCAACCACGTTATTGACATACATATGTCCAAAACCGACGATGCCCACACGATAGGTTGTCGTCGTTGCTATCCCCCTTGATAGACGGGAATCAGGGAGCAGGGGAACGTCTTGACGTTCAAACGTTCGAACGCTGAAACGGCCCTGCTCCCTGATGAGTATTCTCTACTGCTTAATGTTCAGTCAATCTGAACTTCGTGTCCAACCTCGGCAGAGGCGTAGAGCCCGTCCAGCGCCCGGATCACGTTAAGCACCTCTTCGCGCTTAACGATCTTCTCTTCCTCACCACGCAGAACGCGGACAGCGTGGGCCATATACTGGTAGTGCCCGGCGAAAGCTTTACCGGGACCAGAGGGAACGTGAGGCGTGGAGTCCGCCATATAGCGCCCCTGATTGGAGATGTAGCGTAGCGGGTCCCACATCAGGCCACCCTCGGTGCCCAAGATGAAGGTGCTCCCGGCGCCCTGCTGAACATTGGCAGCCCAAGAGGTACGCAGCACCAACGAGCCACCATTTTCCAGACGCATATACCCGGAGGCGAAGTCCTCCACGTCGAATTCGTGGTAGTCATAGGGGCGAGGCTCGAACAAGAGGCCCGCATCGGCGCCGCTGTCGAACAGCGAGGTGGCCAGGTTCTCATCCTTGTTACCGAACTTGAGGACCGTCTGGCCGCTCACGGCTACGACCTTGGGGTTCCCCATCACCCAGATCAGCATATCCAGCGCGTGCACACCGATGTCATAGACAGGACCACCGGCATTGTGCTCTTTCATATGGAAGACACCCCACTTGGGGATGCCCCGCCGGCGAAGCGTCGCGGTCTCGGCGTAGTACATATCGCCCAACATACCCTTAGATGCATACTCCTTGGCTGCAAAGGAGTCGCCGCTGAAACGCGCAGTCTGGGTGATGAAGAGTTCACGCCCCACAGACTCGGCAACGTCATACATCTCCTTGGCGTCCGCGTAGCCAGGTGCAATGGGCTTCTCACAGAGCACGTGCGCTCCGGCCTTCAGTGCGGCGATCGTGAGTGGCTTGTGGTAGCAGTTGGGTGTACAGACAGACACAATGTCCGGCTGAATTTCATCAAGCATCTTCTGCGGGTCACCATAGTGGTTGGGAATGTCGAACCCGGCGGCGACACTCTCCGCCCGCTCCGGCAAAATGTCAGCTGTGGCGACGAGCTCCACATCGTCGGGCAAGGCCGACCACGCCGGCGCATGCGCCGTGCTGCCAATCATACCCGTCCCAATAATCGCAACGCGGAATTTCTTACTCATCCTATCCTCCTAGTGATTTACTGAAACTCTTCCTGAAAACTTCATCTCTGAGATCCCAACCGCACCAGATCCCATAAGTTCGGAATCTGATCAGACCCAGCACAGCATCTTGATCAGCACGGTGCCACAATTCTATCACAGCATGGTATTCATTCCCAACTCAACCGCTGCCAGGCTGCGATTCGTGCCATCTGGAACGCGATGGAAGCAGGCTCCGACGAGTGTGGGGATATTATACTGCCCCGCGCACTTCTTCGCACGATCGTTGACAGCGCCTCAAGATGCGCTCCTGGGATCGCCCCGGCACCGACGATGGTCGGTTTCAGAGTGCCCACTAGACAACCTCTGGTCTTGTATCCAGCTCAAGCCAGTCCGTCGGGGCGGGCGCAGGCGCCCACCCCGACACGATGAAGCGTCAGAATGTCACTTCGCGTCCCTCACGAGCAGCCTGATACGAACGCTCAAGCATCTCGGTCAGGTTCCGGCCATCCTTAACGGTGATCGTCATCTCCGTACCGTGCAGGATCGCGCTGACCCACTGCTCCATCGGCATTGGTAGGTTATCCGGCATCTTCGCCGGCTTGATATAGCCCTGAACGCCCTCGACCTCCAGCTCGGTGGAGCGCAGCAACAGCCCGCCATTGGGATCACGCCCGATATAGCCTTTGGTGCCGTAAATCTCCATCGTGTTGGGGCCGGATCGCTGGACCCAGGCCGTGTCAAGGATACCCAGCGCCTTGCTCTCGAACTCCACAACGATCACAGAGTTGTCATCGATGGGATAGGCGTCGGAGAACGTATTGATCTTGGCGACCACGCTCTTGGGCTTGCCCATAAACCAGCGCATCACATCCACCGTATGGCAGCCGAGGTCGAAGAGCGCACCGCCGCCGGCCAGCTCAGCGTCGGCGAACCAGGCGCTGCCGCCGTGGAACCAGTGGTCGAGCGAGGCATTGTGGGCGACGCGTGCACGCATCATCGTGATATCACCCAGCCAGCCCTTGTCGAGCACCTCTTTCATAAACAGGGTCTCCCCACGCGTGCGGCTCGGCAGCGAGATCATGAATTTCACGCCGCTCATGTTCACCAGATCGACGATCTCATCGGCGTCGGTGGTGGCGATCGTCAGCGCCTTCTCAGTGAAGACGTGCTTGCCGTACTTGAGCGCCGTCTTGATGATCCACGGATGCTGAGAGGTGTACGCGTTGGTAACGACAGCGTCGACGTCATCGCGACTCAGCACGGCATCGAGGTCATCGAAGACGGGCACGTTGAACATCTCAGATGCAGTCTTACCGCGGGCCGCGTCATCCTCCCAGATGCATGTGAGTTCGGCTTCTGGGTGAGCAATAACCTGACGTGCATACATATTGGCATGTACGTGAGCGAAACTGAGCATAGCTACTCGTAGCATCGTATCATCTCCTTGTCATGAACACAGAATTGTGGACACTAACCAACTGAACATCATTCTTGAACTACGGGGGTGCCGAAGTTCTCACGTAGCAGGACGAAAAACTCCTCCGCCGTGATCACACGCGTCTTGCGCGGCAACAGATCGACAGTCTGCTTGACCGCTTCCATTGGACCGCCGATCTCCTTGAACGACCAGGCGTGCACGTTGATCAACGCATAACTGTCCGGGTCATTCTGAGGATCGGCCGGAAGTTGTGCGATGGCCTCCGCGACCCCTTCAGGGCTGTTAGCACGCTTCGGCTCCCACAGCAGATACCGGTACGAGACACAGGGCTTGCCCTCGTGCCAGAAGATCCTGCCCTCTTTGGCATTGTAGGGGGAATAATCCTTATAGATCACACCCATCACCTGCGGCTGCGCCAACAGCTCGGCGCTCTGCTCCATCCCTCCGCCGGAGTTGAGCATTGTGGCGATAGTCAGGTCACTCGCGGCCATCGCGGATGCCGTCCGTTTGGCGAAGGCGTTCCGATCGGGGAGATAATTGTGGAAGGCGTAGCCCACGCCGCTGGGACCGGTGACGAAGTCATCGACGCCGCGGCCGCGACCAACGCCGTGGCTCGCGGTCTGGTAGAAAGTCGCCAGTGCACGCGGTGCGACATCAGCAAGCAGCGGTGCCATTTCCCACGTCATGTCGAACTCACCACGATGTGGATTGGCCCAGAAGCCCTCCGACGTCACAAACTGGCCGCCCATCCACTGGATGTTGTCGCCATCGCTCATCACAAAGGCGACGATGCGCTCTCCCATGCGCGTCGGCTCTACCTGCGCGTGAGGACGCTCCGGCAGGGCTGCCGGCATACGTTGCATTACAGAAAGACTCCGCGACCAGTCCGCCGCCATCCCCGCGCCACCCTCAGAACTGACCTGGTGCACCCACGCGTGCTCATCGCCGCCCCAGCCATAGACCGTGAAGACCCGACGCGCAACGGCCGGAACCATCCTGCACCCTGTAGGACAGCGGCACACAGCACAACACAGCCAGGTGACAACTAGAACAGAGAAGGGACTTCTCGCAACAGACTCATACCTCGGGGACAGATACCTCGACCTCACGCCCGGCCTTGCTTGAGTCAATCAGCCCCTGAATGATCACATTGGTGATGAGCATCTCATCCGCCGGCACCGGAGAGGGCGTGCCGTTCCAGATCGCTTCCGCGAAACCCATATTCTTCGCAAGAAAGAGATCACCGTCCTTCTTGCCCGGCTGAAGCGCGATATCGACGAGTCGGTTGTAGTCGTGGGTGAAGAGTGTCAGCGGGTTCATTTTCATGCCGGCCTTGGTACCGAGGAGGAGGTTACCGCCCAGGGAATCCATGTGCATAATCCATGACGTCTTGAAGACCAGCAGCGCACCGTTCTCAAACCGCACACTCGCAACGCCGAAGTCCTCGACCTCCAGATCCTCCGGTACCCAGTGCCAAACGCCCTCGACGGGCTCGTGTGTCCTGCCAAGGAGGTTATTGGTGATGCCCGAAACGGCGACCGGCTTGGGGTGCCCCATCAAGTGCAACACTTCATCCAGCGCGTAAACACCGATATCGGCCACCGTGCCGATGCCGGCAGTGTCCTTGCGGATGAAGCTGCCGCCCGGGATGCCACAGCGACGGCAGGCCACGGCTTCCG
>JAGHDT010000401.1 GCA_021159805.1 Anaerolineae bacterium | reverse complement strand
TCCCAGTCGGTGTGAGGCGGCTACGGTGGATGAAGCAGCTGTCGCGTCTTGGGGGAGCCGCACTGGGGTGCGGCGGTCCCAGTCGGCGTGAGACGGCTGTGGTGGATGAAGCAGCTGTCGCGTCTTGGGGGAGCCGCACTGGGGTGCGGCGGTCCCAGTCGGTGTGAGGCGGCTAGGGTGGGTGAAGTACCTGCCGAGGACCTTGTACTCGCGGGCAATCGATGATGGACAACGCGAACTCGGAAGTTCGTTACAACTGACAACTGGAGGTCTATGATGCTTAGAGTAGCTGTGATTGGGTTGGGTCCGATTGGCAACCGCCACGCGAAGCTCCACAAAGAGGATCCGTTGGCCGAGCTGGTGGGTGTCTGTGACATTATCAAGGAACGCGCGGACGCTGCGGCTGAGAGCTACGGTGTGCCTGCGTTCTACGATGCGCAGGAGATGTTGGATGCGCTGTCGCCCGACGTGTGCAGTATCACCACCGGCGGTGTTGAGAACGGCAGTGATCACTATGAGCCGAGCCTGCAGGCCTTTGAGGCCGGGTGCCACGTGTTGGGTGAGAAGCCCATCTGCAATGAGATCCCTAAGGCCGAGGAGATGGTGGCCAAGGGTGTGGAAAAGGGCCTGTGCTACGGTGTTGATCTGAACCACCGATTCACCGAGGCTGCCATCATCGCTAAGCGCTGGCAGAATGAAGGCCGCCTGGGGCACCTGCTCTTTGTCAATATGGCGATGTGGATCATGAACCCCAATGAGAGTTCCCCCTACTATATGATCAAGTCCCTGCATCCCCACACTGTCGATGTGATGCGTTACTTCTGTGGAGACGTGGCGGCTGTGCAGTGCTTCGCCACGAAGGCCCCCGGTCGCAAGATCTGGTCGACGGCGTCCTTCAATATGCAGTTCAAGAACGGCGCGGTCGGTACGCTTAGTGGGTCCTATGATATCGAGCGCGGGCATCCGATGGAGCGCTGTGAGGTCGCTGGCACCAAGGGTCGTTTTGTGCTGGAGGATATGTGGCGGCAGGTCACGCTCTATCCGGCGGGCGACTTTGAGAAGCGCCAATATACCAACCCGGTTTTCGGCGGGCACCGCGATTTCGAGGACACCTTCCGCAACCGTATCCACAAGTTCCTGCAGCAGGTCACCGACGGCGTGCCTCCCGACGAGATCGATGCTTCGGGGGCGGATGGGCTTGCGGCGCAGAAGGTGCTTCAGGCCGCGATCGATTCCCTGGAATCCAAGTCAATCATATACCTGGAGTGAGCTATGACCACCCCAATTGGTATCGGGATTATCAGCTTTGCCCACGGCCACTCGCAGGCGTACTGCCGGCGTATGACTACCTACGACGACGTGCGGTTGGTATCTTGCTGGGACGACAATGAGACCCGTGGGCGTGAAGCTGCCGGCGCCTACGGGATGCGCTATACGCCGCATCTTGAGGAAGTCCTCAACGACCCAGCGATTCAGGGCGTCATCGTGACGTGCGAGACGAATCGTCACGCCGAGATGGTGGTCGCCGCGGCAGAGGCCGGCAAGGATATCCTCTGCCAGAAGCCGATGGCGCTGACGCTGGAGGATTGTGATCTGATGGCGGATGCCGCCGATCGCGCCGGCGTCAAGTTTATGATGGCCTACCAGATGCGACATGACCCGTCGAACCAGAGGATCAAGGAAGTCGTCGAGAGCGGCGTCCTGGGGCGGATCAGCCTGCTGCGCCGCCGCCATTGCATCCCCGTGCTCTTTAGCGATAGCTTCGTCAACGGGACGACGGCCTGGCACATCGACCCCGAGAAGAATATGGGCATGTTTATGGACGATGCTTCACACGCCACGGACTTCATCCACTGGGTGATGGGGCGTCCGATCAGCGTTATGGCCGAGATCGAGAACACGATCACGACGGTGGCGCCCGATGACTGCGGCGTGGCGATCTACAAGTATGCCAACGGCGCGATGGTGGTCTTGCTCAACTCCTCTGTCACGCTGGCCGGTGAGAACACCACGGAGATCTACGGGGACCAGGGCGTCCTGATACAGAACTACGATGACGCGGTCTCCACGCACTTGGCGCCGCCGGACGGTGTGGCGCTTAAGTTGTATACTCGCGACCATCCCGAATGGCGGGATCTGGGCGTGCCGATCCCGGCATCCCACGGTGAGCGGATTGCGGGCGTGCCCCGATCGTTTATCGACTGCCTGAAGAATGACGCAGAGCCCTCGGTCACAGCGGAGGATGGGCGTGTGTCGGTGGAGATGGTATTGGGTGCTTATCAATCGGCGAAAGAGGGACGGCGCGTGACCTTCCCGCCTGCGGGACACCAGGATAGGAGTCGGAGATGAAACTAGGAGCGAACTCGGTTCTGTTCGGCGCTTTCGATATGGAGACCGCCTTCAAGTACACGGCAATGGCAGGCTACGATGGTATCGAGCTATCGGCTATCAATGGGATGAGCGAGCATCTTGTGTTGGGGCGATGGCAGGAGTTGGCCCCCGAGATCAAGCGGCTCTCCAAGGAGTACGGGCTGGAGCTGTTAGCGATGGAGCAGCCCTCGCAGGATCCTGCGACTATGGAGACCGCATTCCAGGCCGCGGCCGAGATCGGCATTCCGGTGATCAACTGCGGGCCCGGTGGCAAGGCCGACGATGCGGAGAGCTTCCAGGAACGGATCGAGTCACTGGGCAATCTATCGCTGATGGCGGAACGTTACGGTGTCACGCTCTGTGTGAAGGCGCACGTTCGCGCCGCGATCTACAACACGCCGACGACGCTGTGCGCGATGGAGGCGATCAGCTCGCCGGCGTTTGGCATCGACATGGATCCGTCGCACGTCTATCGTTCAGGTGAGAATCCTGTTGAAGCAATCGCTGCTGTGATCTCCCGGGTCAAGCACGTCCACATTCGCGACTGTAAGGGGCGTGGCCCACGCCCTGGTGAGCCCGCGATGCAGGCCAACGGTCGTGGCGATGTGGACCTCGTCGGCTATATCCGTGTGCTGCACGAGCTAGGGTATGACGGGCCCGTGGATCTCGAGATCATCAGCACCAAGGGCGCCGGCTACACGCTGGAGCAGTGCATCGTCATCGCGGCGGAGGCCCGCGGCCATATGCAGGCTTGTCTGCAGGCCTGTGGCGCACGGTAGAAGCTTCCATCTGATTCAAGAATTCACACGCCCTGGGGAGGAATGGCTGTACAGCGTTCCTCCCCAGGGTGTGTTGCCGGGTCCCGGTAGGAACCGGCTCATCATAGCCGTGTCGTGGGCTCCGGTGGGTCAAGTGAGGTGTCTGTTGCATTTGACCTCCATTGGGTGGACAATATCCGGGGCACCGGCGAGACCGAGGATTCCCTCCTCGCCACCGAGACACCGGGGAG
>JAGHDT010000219.1 GCA_021159805.1 Anaerolineae bacterium | reverse complement strand
TGGTAAAGAGGACGAGCCGGCCCAGATGTGAGCGCTCTGCCTGCGGACGGGCCTGGGCAAGGAGGGAGGTGTGATGAAAGTCAGTCGCGTTTCTGAGATGCAAGAGATGGACCGCGCCGCCGTCGAGGCGTTCGGCATTGCCCCGGACCTGCTGATGGAGAATGCAGGGAATGCGGTCTACTGGGTGATCCTGAATCAGTTCGGCGTTCGAGGGCAGCGCTTCGTAGTCTTTGCCGGTCCCGGTAACAACGGCGGGGATGGCCTGGTCGTGGCGCGCAAGCTCCTCTCTAGCGGCGGTGACGTCAAGGTGTTCTTGCTGAGCGATCCGGCGCGATACAAAGGATCGGCAAAGGTCAACTTCGAAATCGCGACCCGGCTGCCCCTTGAGATCGCGCGCGTCGAATCCATTGACGCGGTGGCAGAGGAGATCGCGCGTTGTGATGCCATTGTGGACGCCATCCTGGGCACCGGCCTCACTCGTGAGGTCGAGGGGCGCTATCGCCAGGTCATCGAGCAGATCAACGCCGGTGGCAAGACGGTATTCTCCGTCGACATCCCATCCGGTGTCAGCGGCGATACGGGGAAGGTGATGGGGGCGGCAGTGCGAGCAGATTACACTGTCACCTTCGGCCTGCCCAAGATCGGCAGCATGCTCTACCCGGGGTATGAACTGGGAGGGAAGCTGTACGTCTCGCACATCTCGTTTCCGCCGGCACTCTACGAAGTGGAGACGCTCCGGGTGGCGATCAGCGAGCCATTGGCGCTGCCCCCCCGGCGTCGAGACGGCCACAAGGGGGACTTCGGCAAGGGGCTGTTCATTGCGGGCGCGGCCAGCTATTTCGGCGCACCCTATTTCTCGGCCCTCTCCTTTCTGAAGGCCGGCGGGGGATATTCGCGCCTGGCCGCACCCAGGTCCATCGTGCCTGCGATCGCCGGCAAGGGGAGTGAGATTGTCTTCGTCCCCCAGATGGAGACCGCTTCTGGCGGGATCGACCTACGGAACAAGGAGGCCCTACTGGATCTCGCGGCGCGGATGGACATGGTGGTGCTCGGCCCCGGTCTATCGCTGGACGCCGAGGTGCAGAAGCTCGTGCGGGCGCTGGCGGCGGCAATCCCCAAACCCCTGCTCATCGACGGGGATGGAATCACTGCGGTGTGCCAGGACCTGCAGAGTGTCCGGGAGCGGACAGCTCCTACGATCCTGACGCCCCACCTTGGAGAGATGTCCCGGATCGTCGGGCTGGACGTAGCGGACATCGATGTGGACAAGGTGGACGTGCTCCAGCGCGCAACCCGTGACCTGAACGCGACCATCGTGCTGAAGGGCGCCCACTCGCTGGTGGGGTATCCCGATGGGCGCGTGTTTATCAATATGAGTGGGAACCCGGGCATGGCCACGGCGGGATCGGGGGACATCCTGACCGGCACCATCGCCGCGATGGTCGGCCTGGGGTTGCCGGTCGACGAGGCCGTGCGGCAGGGGGTGTTCGTTCACGGGCTCGCCGGGGATCTGGCCGCTATGGAGAAGGGGGAGGATGGCATGACGGCCCAGGACATCCTCGATGCGCTGCCACTGGCCGTCAGGTCGGCGCGCGAGGGATTGAGTGCGGCGCTCCAGCAGCGATACGTGGGCGCGCGCGAGGTGTAGGAGGGCGTATGCGGGCATGGATTCTGGAGCAGCAGGCGCCGGTGGAAGAGCGGCCTCTCAAGCTCACGGATGTGCCCGAGCCAGGGCTCGGCGATGGTGAGATCCGGGTGCGGGTTCTGGCGTGTGGGGTATGCCGGACGGACATCCACATCGCTGAGGGCGACCTGCCCCTGAAGAAGTCCCCGCTCATCCTGGGGCACGAGATCGTGGGCGTCGTGGAGGAGGTGGGCCGCGATGTAACACGCTTCCGGTTGGGCGACCGCGCGGGCGTGTACTGGCTCCACAACACGTGCGGCCACTGCAAGTATTGCCTGTCAGGACGGGAGAACTACTGTCCGGAGATCCAGTGCACGGGCTGGGATGTGGACGGTGGCTTCGCGGAGACGACGACCGCGGTGGCCGCGTACGCCGTGCCGCTCAACGATGTCCGGCTGGCGTCTGTTGAGATCGCGCCGCTCATGTGCCCAGGGATTGCGGCGTACGCGGCGTTCAAGCTAGCCGGGGTGCAGCGGGGAGATCACCTGGGGCTCTATGGCTTTGGGCCTACCGCCTACTACGTGCTCAAGGTGGCGCAATTCCTGGGCATCCAGGTCTACGTGAGCACGCGCTCGCAGCGCCACGTCGAGGCGGCACGGCAGGCCGGGGCCGCCTGGGCGGGCAACGCGCTGCAGGAACAGATGCCCACCAGGCTCGATGCGGCCATTCTCTTCCCACCGGCGGGACAGCTCGTCGAACCAACCCTTGCTCAAGTACAAAGGGGCGGCGCATTGGTGATGGCGCCGGTGAGCGCGTCCCCGATCACGGTGGCGCATTACAGCGAGACGATGTGGGGCCGTGACATCAGGACACTCTATCATCTGAAGCGCTCCGATGCGGAGGAGTTCTTCGGCCTGGTGAATCGCCTGGACCTGAGATTGGGCGTTCAGGTCTTCCCGTTCGAGGCATTGCCCGAGGCCCTATTCTTGGCGAAGACGGGACAGCTCACTCAGCCCAGTGCCGTTATCGAGGTGAGTCATTCATAACGGCTACTGCGGTTTGTGTAAGATAGGGAGGGGACTATGGGTCGCATTATCATCTGGGTCATTATGTTGGTCGGCGGCGGTGCGCTGGGGCTGTGGCTGGACGGGCGCTGGTTTCGCCCGTTGCTGGTGAGCCCGCTTTTCCACGTCGTGACGTTCGTCGCTGGTGCGCTCTTGCTACGATGGGTGATGCAGGTGAGCCGCGCGACGGGGCGGCTGCTGGCACGGTTGGGACGCGAGGGCGAAGTGCCCCGCCTGGAGACGAATAAGCTGGTCACGGATGGCGTCTATGGCTGTATACGCCATCCAATGCACTTCGGCTTGCTCTTCTTCCCCTGGGCGCTGGCCCTGATCCTCGGTTCCCCGACCTTTATCCTCATCATTGCGCCACTGGAGATGGCATTTATGGTGGCGATGATCAAGCTGGCAGAGGAACCGGAAGCAATTCGCAAGTTCGGAGATGCATACCGACACTATCAGCAGCAGGTGCCGATGTTCAGCCTGCGCCGGGCGTGTCTGCGCCAGTTAGTGGAGGAGCCACCGCGCAAAGAAACAGCGTGATCGATCTTGTGGCCAGCGCATGGACAGGAAGCGGCTGAAGCGTCAGTTCAGGGCGGACATTGCGTTCTGGGGCGGCGGGTGCGACACGCAGAAGGTGCCGCCCTTTGGCACCCCGGGTGACGTGCAGGGGGAGGTCCGGCGGCGGACCGAGGACCTTGCCCCGGGCGGAGGGCTTTGTCTTCAACCTGCCGCACAACATTCAGGTGCGGGTGCCGCCGGAGCATATTACGGCGATGTAAGAGATGGCGTAGGAATACGGGGTCTACGGAGGATGTGGGCTTAAGACTAGGAGGTATAGAACGATGCGAGAGGCCAGGATCTTCACGGTATTTGCCACATT
>JAGHDT010000147.1 GCA_021159805.1 Anaerolineae bacterium | reverse complement strand
TCCGGCCCCCGGAAGAACGGCAGGGTCTGCCCAACTACCCACCAACGAAGAGAACTGAAGAGCCTCACAAGCTCACCGACACTCCTTGCCTATCAATCACACCACAATCACACTCCGAGCGGTCACCAGATCGTATAGCCACCATCGACCACAACTGTCTCACCGGTCATGTAGCTCGATGCGGCAGAGGCCAGGAACACGGCCACAGGTCCCAACTCCTCGGGCTCTCCGGGCCGCTTCATCGGGATCGCGTTGATCCACACGCCCCCATAGGCAGGATCGTTGAAGAACGGCGCCGCCATCGCGGTATTCATATAACCGGGCGCGATGGCATTCACGCGGATGTTGTGGGGCGCCCACTCTGAAGCCAGAGACTTGGTCAGATGGATCACAGCAGCCTTCGAAGCATTGTATGATGCCTGGCTCTGCGGTATGTTGACGATCAGCCCCGACATCGACGCGATATTGATAATCCGTCCCTCACGACGTGCTATCATATGCCGGCCCACGGCCTGACAGCAGAGAAAAACGCCCGTGAGGTTCACATCGATGACCGCCCGCCACTCCTCAACCGCCACCTCCTCGGCCGCCAGATGCTGCACAATGCCGGCGTTGTTCATCAGGAAGTCGATCTTGCCGAACTTCGCCACAGCCTGGTCAACCATCTCCTGAACGCTGACCGCATCCCTCACGTCCGTGTGCACGAAGAGCGCATCCCGCCCCTTCGCCCGGATCTCCTCAGCCGTGACAGGGCCGGTCTCGGCGTTGATCTCAGCCACAACGATGTCCGCTCCGGCCTCGGCAAACGCGTGGCAGAACATCTTGCCCAACCCTTGGCCACCACCGGTGACCACCCCGACCTGCCCCCCCAGAGAGAACTTGTCCAGCACCATCAGCTCGCCTCCTTCTGTGGCCACCAGCACGACGCGGGCACAGCCTGCTCTACCAGGCTAACCTGCGCCCGCGCCTCCGTGGTGTGCCTAATGCTTGTCAATGCCAACCAGTGTAGGCTCGATTCTCAGCTACGCCAATGCCGAAAGCACCTTGATGGCCTCTTGGATATCCCTGATCTGCCGTGGCCCACTGATCTCACGCTCGATGGTCAGCGCACCCTCATAGCCGATGGACTTGAGCTTCCTGATTAACACTGGGAAATTCACACGGCCTTGGCCCAGCGGCTTCTCAACGCCAAGCTCGCGCCCGTTCGTCGGATACTCGCCATCCTTGGCGTGCACCCCCCGCACGTATTGCCCAAACACATCCAGGGCATCCACTGGGTTCGCCTTGCCGTACATCAGCAGGTTGGCCGGATCGAGGTTGACGCCCAAGTTATCGTATCCAAGATCTTCGAAGACCCGCAACATCACGATCGGTGTCTCCTGCCCAGTCTCGAACCAGAACTCCAGGCCGCGCTCGCCACAATACTCCACGATCTCGCGCAGCGCGTCCAGCAGCTTGGGGTAGAGCGGGTTGGTCAGATTCTCCGGGATAAAGCCCACGTGCGTGGTAATGCTGGGGACGCCGGCACGAGCCGCCACATCAGCACCGGCCTTCAGCGCCGCGATGCGTGCCTGTTGATACTCCAGCGGCACCAGGCCAATGGTGGCCGGGCCGCGCACGAAGTCCCAGACATAGACGCCCGGCGTCCCGGTCCAAACGGTGGTGACTTCCACACTGTACTTTTCAGCCGCCGCGGCCAGCCTGTCCGCGGTCTCAGTTGTCAGAAGATCCTCCTGCCAGCAGACAGCTTGACACGTTGGCAAGCCGAAATCATGCACATCCTTGATGGTAGCTTCCGGTCCTTTTTCCAGTGGCGCCATCACGCCAAGCCTCAGTTTGGTCATCGATAACCTCCAGTTAGCGAAACGCAATGAAAGATAAACGGCCCGTCAGCGAAAGCAGTAGGGAGTCAACAGTCAGCAGTAAGAAGTAGGAAGTAAGCAGTATGGCCTGGCTCCGGTACTCCTTACTCCCTACTCCTTACTGCTTCCACAGTTCACGGGCCGCTACAATACAACAACATCCCCCGAGTCCATCGACGCCAGTTCTGCCGAGATCAGCAGCATGGAATCGCGGCTTGAGGCGGGCGTACAGCGCGCAGGCTGTGACTTCGTCTCCACACAGGAGAGGAAATAGGCAATCTCGTTACGGTAGCCATCCACACCGGAGAAATCCGGCACCTCCGGTTGCTCCGCATCGCGACCGACAAAGATCTGGAGTTCGCCCTGATCGTACTTGATCAACGCTTCATCGAACCAGGCCTCAAAGCCGGAGGTGAAGGGAACCTGGGCTGCTGACCAACCTGCGTGCATATGGACCTGAGGCCCGTCCGCATACGAGAAACAGGCGTGGATCACGTCATAGGCCTTGGCAGCCTTCGAGATGCGCCCGGTTGCATAGATGCGATCAGGTTTTCCCAGGACGGCGTTGGCGTAGTCCACGTCGTGAATGTGCAGGTCAAGGATCGCCCCGCCGCTCAGAGCCGGGTTGAGGAACCAATTGTCCGGCGACCATCCCGGCCGGCTCCCCACACGTCGCATGTTGAGCGACAGCAGAGCGCCATAGCTCTGTCGCTCGATCTGCTCTCGCAAGAACTCAAACTCAGGCCAGAACCGCACCACCTGCGCCACCATCAGCAGCTGCCCCGTCCGCTCAGAGACAACCGCCATGCGCTCAGCGTCCTCCGCCGTCAGCGCCATAGGTTTCTCACAGATCACGTGATGC
>JAGHDT010000589.1 GCA_021159805.1 Anaerolineae bacterium | reverse complement strand
TGTCTGCCGGGTAGTAGCCGAAGAAGATCCCGACTACGGCCGCTGCCCCAAAAGAGAGCTGGATCGATAGTGGCACGATCTCGGTACGCATAGACCCCAGGGCATTGAAGACGATCGCTCCCCCCACACCGGTGAATACACCGATCAAGCCACCCAAGAGGCTCAGCATGATCGCCTCCAGCAGAAACTGGAGCCGCACATCACGAGGCCGTGCCCCCAGTGCCTGGCGCAGGCCGATCTCGTGCGTGCGTTCGCTGACGCTTACCAGCATGATATTCATGATGCCGATACCACCGACCACGAGCGAGACCGCAGCCACCCATGCCAGCAGGTTGCGGAAGGTCTCCGTGGTCGACGATTGCGTGTCAATAATGCTGTCCTGCGTCATCAGCATAAACCCCGGGGCGTCGGATGTCGTGCCCAGGAGTTGCATCACCCAACGATTCAGCTGATTCATCACATCACCCATCACCTCACGGCTTGTAGCAGAGACGTAGACCACACGAAGGTTCTCACCGCCAAACCGGCTGCTCGTGAAGTTCTTGAAGACCACGGTAATCGGAATATAGACCTGGGCGTCGTAGTCCGTGTTACCGACCGTACCTTTCTCGGCCATCACCCCAACGACCATGTGCTGAATCGAACCGATCTTGATCGACTGCCCGACAGCGACAGAGGGATCACCGAAGAGCTCTGCAGCGATGTCATAGCCCAATACAGCGACCTTGTTCGCACGATCCGTGTCCTGCTCGATCACAAAACGCCCATAGGCTACCTCTAGCTCGCGCACTGCGGGAAAGCCCGCCGTCGTCCCAATGATGGTGACGCCGGAGACGGTGAGGGAGCCGGCTTTTACATCCTGACTGGTGGTCTGCTCGGCCGAGATGCCGCTGATATTGGTTAAGTTGCCCTCCAGGACTGCAAGGTTGTCATACGTCAGGCTGACCGGTCTCGAACCTGAGCTGAAGCCTCCTCGCTGGAACGAGGGCATGATCATAATCAGGTTCGCACCCAGCGCATTGATCTGGTCGGCGATCTCGGCCTCAGCGCCGGCGCTGATGGCCAGCATGATGATCACCGCCGCCACTCCGATGATGACGCCCAAGGTCGTGAGAAACGAGCGCGCCTTGTTGAGCATCAGGCCTTCCCAGGCCACTTTCAGCGTCCTCTCGATGGTCATGCCTCTCCCCCATTGTCGCCGTTGTGCAGATCCACGATATGGCTGGCGTGCGCCCGGTCGGAGATGATCTTGCCATCGCGCAGATAGATCACGCGCTGCGCATTCTCGGCAATGTCCAGCTCGTGAGTTACCATGACGATCGTGGCGCCCCTGCCGTGCAGCGCGCGAAGCACTTTCATGATCTCCGCACTGGACCTCGTGTCCAGGTTGCCGGTAGGCTCATCCGCGAAGATAGTCGCAGGGTTATTCACCAGGGCCCTGGCAATCGCCACACGCTGCTGCTGGCCACCCGACAATTCTGTCGGCAGGTGTTCCATCCGGTCGGCCAAGCCGACGAGGTCCAGCACGTGCGCCGCACGATCGCGCATCTCCTGATCGGTGCGAATATTGTCCCCGTCGTAGAGCATCGGCAGCATCACGTTCTTGATCGCGGTGAGCCGGGGCAGCAAGTTATAGGATTGGAAGACGAAGCCGATCTTGCGGTTCCGGACACCGGCAAGCTGATCTTTGTCCAGTGTGCTGACATCCTGTCCATCCAGCCCGTAACTGCCGTCGGTAGGCCGGTCCAGACATCCAAGGATATTCATCAGTGTCGACTTGCCGCTACCCGAGGGCCCCATCACCGCGACGAATTCTCCCTTTTCGACAAGAACGTCCACGCCGGCAAGTGCGTGCACCGCGATATCCCCCATACCATAGACCTTGGTCAGACCTTGGGTCTCAATGATGATGACGGCCATCTATGGTCTCCCGCCGCCGCTTCCGCCCATAATGGCGCCCAGGCTGGCACCGGAAGGCAGGTGCACGTCTGTGGACGCGGTTGACGATGATGTCGTCGGCTCACCGAGGCTCACGACCTCACCCGCCTCCAGCCCCGACAGAATGGCTGCGTTGACGAAGTCCTGTAACCCCACGTCCACCAGTCGCATCTCGAGTTCGCCGTTGGGCAGCACCACAAATACCGCGTACTGGTCACCCATATTCCGCAGCGCCTGCACTGGGATCAACAGTACATTCGAAGCCTGGCCCGCGACGATGTCGACATCCACGTTCATATCACCCAGCAGCGTCACCGGATGCGCCGACGTGTCAATCGTGGCCCAGCACTGCACCGCGGGGGTTCCTCCCACAGTTACGAGCACAGGATCAACCTGGTAGATCTCGCCAGGGTAAGTCAAGTCCGGCAGTGCGATGAAGACGAAGTCCACAGGATTGCCGATGCCGACACTGCTGAGATCCGTCTCCTCAACCCAGAATTGGACCACTGGAGAGTCAAGATCAGCCATCACAATCGCGGTGGCGTCCTTAATGGCTGTCTCACCGACTTCGATGTTCACGGCAGTGAGGGTACCATCGAAGGGAGCGACCAAGGTCGTGCCATCCAGCGCTTCCTGCGCAGAGTCAAGGGCGAAGTTCGCCTGCTCCAGCGCCAGCTCCGCTTCGCGCATAGCCGCTTCTTGATCCTCACCCAGGGCCAATCGCGCCCGCTGCAATGCGATCTCCAATCCCTGCACTTTGATCTGTGCAGCCGTCAGCTCCTCGTCATCGGGAGGTGACTCCAGACTCTCCAGCGCCGCCTCCGCATTCACGACCTGGGCCCATGCACTCTGCAGATCGGCACTGGTGTTGGCCGGCGTGCTCTCGACCATAGCCAGATCATAGTTAGCCTGGGTGATCTCCAGGTTTTGCCGCGCCCTCACCAACGAGTTCGCGGCATTCTCGCGAATATCCTCAATGTTCC
>JAGHDT010000173.1 GCA_021159805.1 Anaerolineae bacterium | reverse complement strand
CTCCATGTCTTGCTCATGATGTTCTCGGTGTGTGGGGAGATGATGTTCTTCAGCCGGAACTCCAGCGGATCCCATCCCAATTCACGGGCGGCCTGCGTAATCAGCGTCTCTGTCGCGACCACACCTTGTGTTACGCCGTAGCCCCGATAGGCACCGGATCGCGGCAGCGTCGTGTAGTAGGTCTCGCCCCAGAAGCGGACATTCGGTGTGTCATAGATGGGCAGCGTCTTGTGACCGGTGTTGCCCAGGACCGTAAGCCCATGGCCGCCGTAGGCCCCCGTATCGCTCAGCGCCCGCATATCCTGCGCTATCATCGTCCCGTCGTCGTCGACGCCGATGCGGAACTTGACCCGCATCGGATGGCGTGTGGTTGTGTAGATGAACTGCTCCTTGCGCGTGAGTTCGAGCAGGACCGGGCGACCGGTCGCGATGGTCAGATGGGCCGGGATATCCTCGTAGATTTCCTGCTTGTTGCCGAAGGCCGCGCCGATGCGCGGCTTGATCACACGAATCTGGCCTTCCGTCAGTCCCAGCACGGGAGCGAGAATGCGGCGCACGTGGAAAGGGACTTGTGTGGAGGTCAGGATGACGAGTCGATCGTCCTCATCCCAGTAGGTCAGGGTGACCCACGGTTCCAGCGGCACATGCTTCATACGCTGCGTATCTACGGTCGTCTCGAAGACGTGGGCCGCCTGTTCACACGCTGCATCCACATCGCCGACGTCAATCTTGACCTTGGCAACGAGGTTCCGGGTCGGATCGCTCTCGCCGAAGGGGACGTAATCCTCCTCATCGTGGATGATGGGGCTGCCCTCCGCCATCGCGGCGTCGAGGTCAAGCACTGGAGGGAGGAGCTCGTAGTCCACGCGGATCAACGAGAGCGCTTCTTCCGCGATCTCCGGGGTGTCAGCCGCCACGGCGGCTACCCGATCGCCAACGTACCGCACCTTGTTGTCGAAGCTGGCGTAGTCGAGGGGCCCGGGTATCGGGTAGGACTGCCCAGCGGTGGAGTAGATGACGCGGGGCACGTTCTTATATGTGAGCACAGCACGGACGCCCGGCAGTGTTTCGGCATCGTGCGTGTCGATATCCTTGATCCGTGCGTGAGCGTGGGGACTGTGTAGGATCTTGCCGTAGAGCATACCCGGTCGCTCGAAATCGGCGACGAATGCGGCATGTCCCTGTGCCAGTTTCGGTCCATCAACCTTGGGCAGCGGCTGCCCAATGACGGTGAATTTCTGAGATTCTGCAGTCACAAAGACCGTGGGCTGGGTCTTGACCCGCGTTTGGACACCACCGCTCTCGGTATTCCTCGACTCAAACGGCCTGATCTCATCCGCAGGTGAGCTTCCGAGCACGGCTTCGTCGCCGGAGGGCAACAGCGCATCTGGCATCACGAAGAGATCCGCGCCCGATTCTCCGCCGACCGGTGGGGGTGTGTCACCACGTAAATAGGCCGCCGCGCGGAGAATGGCAGCTATGGGTTTGACATACCCTGTCTCGCGGGAAACAATCCCACTGATGGCGTCGCGGATTTCGGCTTCGGTGGGGTCGGCGGTGCGGGTGAGGAGTGCCAGACCGGCGAGCATCAGGGCCGGGGTATCGTAACCGCTCTGGATAGCGCCGGTTTCGATAAAGGCTTTCTGCAGTGGATGGTAAGTGTTTTGACGGTGCCACCCCAATTGACGACCCTCACTCAGTCCTTCCACGGTGACGATTTCGGCACCGTCGACCTGGGCCGCCAGCGACACGACACTGCTGTACGGGCGCCCGTTGACCAACACGGTACTGTAGCCGTCCGAGCCGTCTTCGCTGCCAAACTTCACGCCACGCAGTCCTTCACGCCGCAGAAGACGGAACAGTGTCTCTTGCGGAGCGACATCAAACTGACGCACCTCACCATTCAAGGTTATTGAGATCAACATAGATCCTCACCCGTCAAGACAACGTAACATATTACTTCAATTCTACCGGGATTGGCCTATGTGTCAAAGGGCAGTTTGTGGGAGCGGCGGGTCGTGGGGGCTGTAGGCTGCTCTACCTGCCTCTATTCGGCTGTTGATTGGGTCTCGTCGGCAGGGGGGATAAAGAAGAGGGGGAAGTAGTAGTGATAGAGAAGTTCCCGGCGTTCGAGGGTGAAGCTGAAGATGGACGAAGGGATGCCTGGTCCACATGGATTCGAGCCGGTCACTTGCCAATAGTAGGTGGCGTCCGGCGCCAGATCCTGCGGTATGGTAAGTGTAAGGGCCTGGGTAGTGGTGATGTAGACGACCGTTGACAACCCGGGATCGGTGGCGACGGCAACGGTATAGTGTGTCGCGCCTGCGATGGGTGCCCACGCCAGCGGTGCCAGCGAGGCGGTGGTGGTTGTGGTCCCGCTAGCTGGGTTGATCAAGGTCACCTGTTCTTCTGGAGCGGCCAGGACGTTCAGTGTGGTGGTTGTCGTCACGGTCCGGGTTTGAGTGGTGCCGGCGATGACAAGCCGGTAGGTCCCGGCGGTGGTGGTTGTGGTCACGCCAACTGTGAGTCGGCTGGTGTCGCCGGCTGTGACCGGATTCGGGGTGAACAGAGCCTCGGTGTCACTGGGCGCATCTGTCGCCGCGAGCGCGATGTCGTTTACGAATCCGGCCACCGGCGAGGTGGTCACCGTGAAGACGGCGGTGTCGGGACGACATATGGCCAGTTCAGATGGCGTGACCGATAGGGAAAAGGGGCTCTCCTGGCGGCAGTTGTAGCAGACCAGTGCGAAGTCCTGATCGGTAGGGTCTGTATTAACCGGCACGCCGTCGCCGGCTAGATTGGTCGCTGCAACCGTGATCGTGAAGCTGCCGTGGACGCCGGCGGGCAGGAAGACGCTCTCCAGATTGTTGCGGGGATCGGCACTGCCGCCGGTGATCGAGCGGGCACCGGAGAAGACGTTTCCGAAGTAGGTCTGCCCTTCGACGGTCACGACGAGATCGAGGTCATTGACGTAGGCGGCTCCAATGGTTGGTCCAGGTGGATCAGTCCAGGCCAGGGTGATCCGGAGCGGCTCGTCACCCTGGGCGACAAAGCCCTGCATCACGTAGGCGCCCCCTGTCTTGTGGAGCACGGTGTCCTGATCGTGCACAATCCTCTGGGTGTCATCGAAGGCGATCCCCAGATCCACGGCGCCATATCCCTGGTTGTCTGAGGGGAGCGTGTCACCGGTGCTGACGCTGTTGAGATAGCGCGCGGTGTTGACCAAGTAAGCCTTGACCATCGCCGGGCTGGGGGCGGCGGCTGCGATTCGATCCTGGTAGAAGTAGGTCAGCAGCGACGCTGCGCCCGCGATTGCAGGGGTTGCGTGGCTGGTGCCCGAGGAGGCCGCGTAGAGCGTCTGATCGCTGGGATAGTACTTGTCACATACATAGTAGCCAGTGTAATTCTCCGTCTGTGATGCCGCGCCCTGTACGTGGGTCCCCGGTGCGACCAGCTCGGGCTTCACACGACCATCTGCGGTGGGGCCGCGGCTGGAGAACCTGGCGATGTCGTTGGCGTTATCGGCTAAGGAGGGACCGATCCGGCATCCATCTGTCCACGTGGGACGGTAGCTTTCGGTGGCACCGACTGTGATGACATTCTTGGCGTTGGCCGGCGAGCCGACAGTAGTAGAGATGATCTTCCCTGACTGGTAGTCATATCCAGAATTGCCGGCGGAGAAGATAATCGTGACCGGCTGCTCGCCCGCGGTGGCGGGATCGGCGTCGCGCACCAGGGCGTCATAGGTCTGATCGTCGACCAGATACGAGCCGTCGCCACTCGTGTCTCCCCAGGAATTCGAGACAATGCGGGCGCCGTTGGTATAGGATCTGGCGACCAGGTCGATATAGCTGGGATAGGCCCAACCGCTGGAGTTGCCGAAGACCTTGGACCCGGCGATACGGCCAAATGGATTGATGCCCAATCCGAGGTTGTAGCCGCCGGCGTCCTCGTAAGGTAGGCCGGTCAGTCCATTGTAGCCACCGGCGATGGCTGCGTTGATGTTGCCGTGGCCGCCACCCCCGTCGGCGGTCGGGTCCGTGGTCCAGTTTGCGTTGTAGACTAGCCGGTCGGGTTTGTTGAGGTCGCCGTCTTCGTAGAAGTCGGCATGTTGTGGTGTGGCATCGCCATCATCGATGCCATCATCCGTGATATCGATGATGGGGTAGACCGACGGGGTCGTGGTAAACCCGACGGTCGCGGTCAACCACGTCAGATATCCGGTCGCTGCCGGTCGGCTCCCGTCTGGGGTCAGGTTGCCGGCCACAATCTGACCTTGTATCTCGTCCAGGAGGCCCGGGGCAATCAGCGGTTCGACGGTGATCACATCGGCGAGCGCTGCGATCTGTGAGAGGCTGGTTCCCGTTACGCGGACACCCAGATTGGTCAGATGTCCGATGGTCTCTGCCGGTCGCACGACTTCCGAGGCCAGTGCTCGGATTGTGGCGAGGGTCGCCTCTGCGCCGGCATGGTCGTAGATCTGTACGACGACGGGTCTGGACGATGATGCATCGAGGGAGTGCTGAAGTCCAGGGTGCAGTGCATAGGCCGCTTCGTAGCTGCCGGTCCATCGTATCTGCGAATCGCTTGCCAGCGCCTGCACGGCAGCTTCGGTTCCCCAGACCAAATACGTGTAATCCGGGACATAAAGGACGACGTCCAATCCCGCGTCCAGCAGTGCGGCATACCAGTTGTCCTGAATAGGGCCTGGGAATTGCACCAACTGCAGCGTCGGAGATCCTATCGCAGGGCTGCGCTGCAGCGTCGCCGGCACCTTGGGTGGACTCAGCAGCGGATCGAATGTACCAATTCTCAGTCTGAGAGGCACCGGCTTGGAAACCGGTACTCCGGGGAGCGGCGTCGCGGTGTCTCGGACGGTCGGCATCTCGGACGCTGCGGCGCCAAAGCTGTGCCGGCCGAGGGTGCCCGTGGCTCCACTTAGCACGGCGGCGACGCCGATCCCCGTGAGTACCTTTGTCCAGAAGCGCATGTGTTCCTCCGGTGGTGGCTGGTTTGCGTGTGATGGATGCTCCAGCGCGGTTGGGCAGCGGGCCGGGTTGCCCAGAAAGTGGACGCGCGGCCACGTTGGCTTTCGAACCCGATATCCCTCTTCTGTAAGGCCAGCACACGTCGCGATAGATGCACGTCAACCTATTGCCCGGGGTCGTGTGTGTCTCTCCCTACGTCAGCGTGTCAGGAAGCCCGGTGTGTGAAGGCTTGGGCTGCAGAGTACGGCTACCGCAACCGCAAGACATCCCAATCCCGTACCGGCGATCACCTGTGCCGGTGTGTGCCGGTGGAGCTTGACGCGCGACCATCCGATCGCTGGAATTGCCAGTAGGGCGGGTGCTGCGCTCAGTCCAAATCCCCAGACTAGAAAGAAGCCCATTTCGGAGATGGAGGCAGCGTGGATGCTGATCTTCCAGCGCAAGGTAACCAAGTAGATCGCCACCCACATCAGCAGTCCTGCGCCCACCACAAACCGCAAGATGGTGGGCGCTCCGCCCAGGTTCATCAACAGCCACGTGAGGGCCAATCCGGCGATGGTCACCAGAAGGGACTCCTTCCGCTGCTCGCGGAAATATACGTCAAGATCGGTGACGCGCCCTTGGCGTAGCTGCCAGATCAGGAAGCCCAGGGGGGCCACCAACGCCAAGAGGACATAGATTGAGATCCACTGCCAGAGCCCTGGCACTGCTAACCGTGCAACCGTGATGGATGATGCCGCGATGCCGGCCGCCGGCGGGCTGCCTAGATGTGAAACCCACTGGGCAATGTGTTCGCCGGTTGTCTCCGGACGTGGTATGGCAGCGGCGCTGAGCCCGTTGCCTTTATCGTTCTGATCACGCTGTTCGTTGATAGTGTTCATCGCCGTAAGTATACCACAGCCACGTGCAGCTTTCTTGCGCTTTATCTCTTGTTGAGTTAGGATGAAGCGAATAACCAGGTAGCGAGGAGCATGTCCAAGATGAACAGATCGGAACGCAAAATCGTACTCATTACCGGCGCTCGTAGTGGCATCGGCAGGGCTTGTGCCGAGGCCTTGGTGGCGCAGGGTCATCACGTTTTTGGTACGAGTCGTACCCCACCGTCGGAGACTTCCGGTTTCACATTCCTGCCGATGGATGTCAATGACACGGATTCTGTCGAGGCCGGTGTCCAATCGGTGCTCGAAGAGACTGGGCGTCTTGATGTGGTGATCAACAACGCGGGCTTTGGCTATGGAGGCAGTGTGGAGGATACCTCGGTGGCGGAAGCCCAGGCTCAGTTTGAGACGAATGTTTTCGGCCCCATGCGTGTCTGCAAGGCGGTGCTTCCGACGATGCGCGAGCAGGGCAGCGGCCTTATCGTCAATGTGAGCTCCATTGGTGGTCTGATGGGGTTGCCCTATCAGGGGCTGTACAGCGCCAGCAAGTTCGCTCTGGAGGGCCTCACCGCCTCGCTGCGTATGGAGGTGCAGAACCTTGGCGTCAACGTCGTTTTGCTGGAGCCGGGCGACATTCATACCGCGTTCACTGCCAATCGACGACACACTGCAGGGTCACAGACCAGCCCGGTCTACCAGGCCGGCTATGCGACGGCTTTGAGTAAGATTGAGTCAGATGAGAGGAATGGTGCCTCCGCAGAGGTCGTGGGGGCGGCGTTAGTGCGGATTGTCAATCTGCATGCGCCGCGTCCTCGCTATGTGGTCGGCCCTTTCTATGAGAAGCTGGCAGTTATTGCCAGCCGGCTGTTGCCCAGTCGGTTGTTTGAGAAGCTGTTGATGAGCAACTATGGTCTGTGACGATCGTATACGTTTGGACTACCCTCGCGGTCTTGAGTATGCTATAATCCATGGGAAGGTCGTGGAAACTCACCTCGTCTGTGCACGACCTCTTAGGAGAGCTTATGGGTAAGAGTGAAGATCCCTTACTCAAAGTCCAAGCAAACCTACAGCATACATTTCGTGACCTGGCACTCTTGGAGCTTGCCCTCACGCACCCTTCGTATGCTCACGAACATCCTGACGAGGGGGGTGAAGAGCATCACAACCAGCGTCTGGAGTTCATGGGAGATGCAGTCCTGGATTTCCTGGTCGCCGTATGGCTGTATCGTACCTACCCGGACTTCCCCGAAGGGCCATTGACGCGCCTGCGCGCAACTCTCGTTCGCACTACTACGTTGGCGAGCTTGGCTCGTGAACTGGCGCTTGGCTCTGCTCTCCGACTTGGGCGTGGCGAGGAGGAGAGTGGGGGCAGTGAGCGTGCGGCAAACCTGTGTGATGCTTTGGAATCTACTGTCGGCGCACTCTATCTTGACGGAGGGCTGGGGGTCATCTGGTCCCGGTTAGGGCCGTGGTTTGCCCGTAAGGCCGAGGCGATCCTTGATGCTGAGTCCTATGTTGACGCAAAGTCCCGTTTCCAGGAGTGGGCCCAGGCCGAGCTTGGCAAGACACCGGTCTATCAGATTGTTGACGAGGTCGGTCCCGATCACGCGAAAACGTTCACCGCTCAAGTTGTAGTCGGCGTGGATGTTGCCGGACAGGGAACCGGCGCGAGCAAACGTATGGCGGAGCAGGCCGCTGCAGGTGTAGCCCTGGTCACCTATACGAATGGCACGCTTAGCTCGTAAGGGGTACGTTGCCTATGATGCGCTTTGATCGTTTCACCGAGCGGGCTCAGGAAGCAGCCCAACGGGCTGTGGAGCTGATGACACGCTATGGCCATAGCCAGGTTGATGTAGAACACTTGTTGCTGTCGCTCATCCAACAGAAGGAGGGCACGGTCCCCGCCATCCTGAAGGAACTGGGCGCCGAACCGCTTGAGATGAGTGAGGCCCTGGACGCACTGCTGCGTGACAATCCCCGCCCGGGGATCTACGGGGTGCGCGGCAATCAACAGGTCTTTATCACCCCAAGGATGAAACGTATCCTTGACCTGAGCCAAGAGGAAGCCACGGAGCTCAAGGATGAGTATATCTCCACAGAGCATCTGCTGCTCTCCATTACGGGTGAGCAGAATACCGCGGTCTCGAGGCTGTTGAGCGACAACAACGTCACGCGCGAGCGGGTCCGTGAGGCGATCGTTCGTATGCGCGGGGGGCGACGGGTTACGAGCCCGCAGGCTGAATCGAAGTTCCGTACGTTGGACCGCTTCAGCCGGGATCTCACCCAGTCCGCCCGGGAGCACAAACTAGACCCGGTGATTGGACGAGAGAAGGAGATCCAGCGGGTGATCCAGATCTTGGTGCGTCGCACCAAGCACAATCCTGTGCTGATCGGCGAACCGGGTGTGGGCAAGACGGCGATTGTAGAAGGGCTTGCGCAGAATATCGCCAACGATGATGTGCCCGAGATCCTCAAACACAAAGCCCTGCTCCTGTTGGATCTGGGTGCCCTGGTCGCCGGGACGCGGTTCCGGGGAGAATTCGAGGAACGCCTGAAGTCGATTCTTGAGGAGCTTCAGCGCTCTCAGGGCGAGAATATCCTCTTCATCGATGAGCTGCACACTGTGGTCGGCGCCGGCAACGCCCAGGGCTCTCTGGATGCCTCCAATATGATTAAACCGGCTCTGGCTCGCGGCGAGTTGCAGTGCATCGGGGCCACGACGCTGAATGAGTATCGCCAATACATCGAGAAGGACGGCGCGTTGGAGCGACGGTTTGCCCCCGTGTTTGTGGAGGAGCCCTCGGTCGAAGACACCATTGAGATGCTGCGTGGTCTGCGGGATCGGTATGAGGCGCACCATAAAGTACGCATCAGCGATGACGCTTTGGTGGCTGCGGCGCGGCTCTCGCAGCGATATGTGCCTGATCGTCACCTGCCGGACAAGGCTATCGATCTTATGGACGAGGCTGCCGCCAAGCTGCGGGTGACGCTCTTCACCTTGCCCCCCGATCTGAAGGCTAAAGAGGCGGAGATTACTCACCTCAGGGTTGAGGAAGAGGCGGCGGGCAGCATGCGCGACTATGAGCGGGCTGCTGAAGCCAAGACGCAGCGCCTGCGGATGGAGCAGGAATT
>JAGHDT010000508.1 GCA_021159805.1 Anaerolineae bacterium | reverse complement strand
GCCGGCCCGGCGCAGTGCGTTCATCCACGACGTAGCGTCGAAGGAATCGCGGAACCCGCGCGGGCATCCGTCATTGAAGGGATCCGCGGACGAGCCCATGTGGCCAACCACGCCATTGCGGAAACCGTGCCGGCCGCTCCACAGCGCCGTCCGAGAGGGTAGGCAGGGCGCATCGCTGACATAGTTGTTCTCGAAACGCACGGCATCCCGAGCGATGCGATCGATATTGGGGGTGGTGTTACGGTGATAACCGTAGCAACCCAGATGATCCGGTCTCAACGTATCGATATCAATATACAGCATTCGCATGTGTGCATAGCCTCCTACTGGTTCGCCAGAGGGATCTTCGCAGTTGAGTTTGGACGATCACAGAGCAACTCGTCCGCGGAACCCCTGAAACAGTGAGTGATTGCGACATTGTGACAACTGCCACTTAAGAGATCGGGGCAGGCTCCCAGTGTAGCAAAGGAGCATAAAAGAGACAAACACAGCCTGCAAGGGCTACGGTCGGGTCAGTACCTCCAGCGAGCTGCCGTCATCCAGTGTGATCGGGTCGTCGAAAGAAAGCTTGTGGTTTAGATACTCGCACTCTGGCGCGCTGCCGCGGATGGACACCCTGACGATCTTCCCAGGGCTGAGGAAAGGCAAGTGCAGCGCCTTCAGCGTCAGCGAGCCCGCCAGCACAGTGAGTTCCACGCGCTCCGGTGTCACCGTGATTGTCCCCCACCCTGCATCCAGCGACCATAAGCACTGAAATGAGTTCCGCCCCTGCATGATCGGGTCGAACCCGATCTCGCCCTTGACCATATCAAAAGTGAAACCGCTGAAAGCATTCAACAACGCGTAACTGGCCATAGACCGGGCATAGTTGCTCCCACACTCGATCTCGTTCCAAGGATTTCGGCGCTCGCCGTCATACCGGGCGCGCACGGCGGAGACAATGGCCATACCTTCATCCACCAGGCCCACCTGGATCATCTGAATCGCCGCCGCATATTCAAACCCATGCATCGCCTCCTGGGCGTAGGGCACCGGGATGACCGGCTTGCGCACCGGCATACCGGCGTTGTCCGGCCAGTCGGCAATCACCAGGCCCGACTCATCGTTCAGGCCGAAGATCCGGCAGGGGTTGAAGAAGTCACGCAACGGGCTCTTGAAATTGTAGCGGAAGAGCGATGCCAGCGCGGTACACGTTTGGCCGGCGTCGAAGAGATCGCCCAGACCGTAGAGATTGGCGTGCCACTGCGCGAGGAGCTGGTCGGTGGCGCAGCCATCGCCGATCTGGTACTTGATCTCGCCGTGTTCCTCATCCCAGTATGAGGCCAGCGTATCCCCAACCATCGATCCGGCACCCGCGGCAAAGGGCATCAGCACGTCTTTGTCCCCAAGATCGATCCTCTGGACATAGTACTCACCATTGAAGAGGTTGGCATCCACCCAGGCCTTGCCCCGCTCAAAAATCGCGCGGAAGGTCACCGCGGCCTCGTCATCCCCCAGCACCGTCGCCATCTCGGCGCCGGCTTTGAGGGCGCCCAGATAGAAACCGGTCAGCCAGGCATTGGGGCCGAACAACTCCATATCCAGCGTGTGGTGCTGGCGTCCCCACAGCACCCCGGTCTGCTCCGGGTCCCAGCGGTCCGCGTTGCCCTCGGACCAGGCAAACTCAATCGATCGCTTGATCGCGGGCCAGAGAGCGCGCAGCCATTCGGTATCCCCACAGATCTTCCAATCGCGGTAGGCTTTCATCACGTCGCCGAACTGACCATCCGCGCACGGGCGGAAGTCGGCTGGACCGACACCCAGGGGGAGCTGGAGGCGGAAGGGCATACCGCCATCCGGCCGTTGGTTGTAGGCGTAGTCCGCGTCGCGCATCGACCGCTCCAGGGCTGGGAAGAGGAAGGGCAGCGCCTGTGCATAGTTCCAGACGTGGGTGCACGAGCCCTCGCAACATCCCGCATCCGGGTGGCATCCCTCAAAGCCGTAGAACGTACCGTCCTCCAGCCGCATCACCGTTGGGCTTTTCAGCACCGAGAGGTTTGCCGAGACCGCGTCGAGGGCCACCGGTGGCAGATCAGAGTGGAAGAGTGCTTTCTGGAAACCGCGGGTCCTGGCAACCAAGCTTTCCCAATACCCCAAACCATAGCGAGCACTGATCTCCGAGTCCCGAAAGAGGAAAGTGTAGTAGTTACGCCACCTGTTGGCGATCCCCTTCTCACACGCACACTCACCGGCTCCTGGATTCCAGTCGTTGGTGCGGTTGGGGAAGTGCCAAGCGATCACAAAACGCACGCGCCCCGTCTCGCCGGGCGCAACGTGCACGCGCACGGCCAGCGTGGCGGGGTTATCCTGGCCGACTTCCTCCAACGGATAGCGCCGGTTAGCCAGGCCACCGGGCGCCGTGAAATCGTGCCAGTAGACTTCCAGGTCGTCAAACCAACGCCCACGGAACCAATATTCCTGGTAACTAACGTCCTCAGGGGAAAGCGTGGCGAAGTCACCACACGCATACTCCTCATCGCACGGATCGTTCGACGTCGAGCCCGTCGCCAGCGTGAGGGTCCCGTAGTCCAGGTCATCAGGGTCCGTGCCATCGGAGGTCATGTGAATCCAATGCGCCCGGTAAGTCCGCTCATAGCGGTTCACACTGTTGCCCGGCAGAGGATTGTTCAACGTGCCACCCACCGTGTAGGCGATGGGCTGATCCGTGGGGTTCGTCACCGCGATCTCGAAGAAGGCCGCCGGGATCCCCGAATCGCGGTCGTTCAGCGGGACAAAGGGGTTGAACGCCGTCATCGTCACCTCGCCGGGAAAGCTATCATCCAAGAAGGACAGCTCAGCGATGGGAAAGGTGCCCTTGAAGGCCACGTCCCGAAAGTGCGGTACACCGGCAAGATACTCGCGGCGTGGGCCGAAGCCGAATGAGTTGAACCGCCCCCCCTGCAACGCGCCGACATAGGGTGGGTGCAGATCACCCTGCAGCACGCGGGCATCCAAGACCCGGTCGCCGGACTCGGCTTTTATCGCAAAGTGAGAGAATCCGTTCACACTCCCCTTGTTCGGGCTGTTGAAGATCTCCCAATCGATGAGACGACCGTTGCCGGCCAGACCGATGCAGCCGGTACCGATCCCGCCCAGCGGGAACGAGATCTCGTTAGTCTTGCTACCCCGATAGACAAATGATTCCTGATCCATTTCTCTCCCCCCTTCAGACTTCGCAGTGGTGATGGGGCACTACGGAACTAAGGTCCTAAGGCAATAGAGCAGCAGAAACCCAGCCAAGGCCTGTAGCCCACACACCGTTTCCCCTGTCGCCTTGGTACCCTGTCCCTTGTCCCCTATCCCCCTGTCCCCTTTGTTGACGTCACATCCACCAGCGGCGCCAGACGCTCAATCGAATTGGCTACAAACCCAGCATCAGACACAGAT
>JAGHDT010000586.1 GCA_021159805.1 Anaerolineae bacterium | reverse complement strand
TGCCAGCGCCGCGTGCACGAGCGTCAGCCCGAGAGCCTCGCCGACCACCTGGCTGGTTGCCGCGGTCCCAAAGAACTGGCAGCCACCGCCGGGAGAGGCACAGGCGCGACATCCCAGCACAGCAGCCTGGTCCAGTGTGATCTCGCCCTGCGCGAAACGGACGCTCAAGGTCTGCACTTTGCCCAGATCCTCACCGACGGTGGGTGGCAACGTGACCCCGCCGGGGACCAAGACACTGGGAAGATCCCGTTGGGCAACCAGAGCCATCATCAATGCAGGCAATCCCTTGTCACACGTGGCAATGCCCAGGACGCCCTGCCGCGTGGGCAACGAACGCGCCAGCCGCCGGAAAACAATGGCTGCATCGTTGCGGTAGGGGAGACTATCCATCATCCCCGGGGTTCCCTGGGTGCGGCCATCGCAGGGGTCGCTCACGAACCCGGCGAAAGGAATAGCATTCAGTGCCTTGAAGCGCTCAGCGGCAGCAGAGACCAGCGCCGGGACCTCCCAGTGCCCCGAATGATAACCAAGCGCCACGGGCCTCCCATCCGCCGACCGGACGCCGCCCACCGTCGCCAGAATCAGAAACTCTCTACGCCGCAACTCATCGGCGGGCCACCCCATCCCCGCATCTTCGGTCAGGCCAAACAGATCACCACTGGATACATTGCGAAGATAGTCAGCATCAAGCGGCAGCGCGCCTGCCGGACCTGGTGCGTGGGTCTGGACTTCGTAAGCAGCGAAATCCTCAGCCTCAATGCTCATCGCAGCCATTCCGCCAGCAGTGGCACTGAGATCATCGGGCAAGCTCATCATAGGCATTCACCACCTCAACGCTATGGGATAAGCACAGGGAGAGACCTATGTGCGGTTGGCACGCCGCCCACCGTGATACTGCATAGCTTACTCCAGGTCGCTCTCGCTTCAAGTCAGGGAAAACGCAAATCGGCGAATATGAGAGTCAATCATTCTCACATTCGCCGGTTGTTCTCGTCTCGTTGACACTCACTGGGTTACCGACGCAGACCCGTCTCCACCCACCACTCGTCCTTGGGCCACCAACTCAGATAGCCGGTGCCGATCTTGCGCGTTTCACCACACAAGGCTCTGTAGCGCTCCGAACGCAGAAAATCGGGCACCGCCAGATCAAATGGGTGCTCAAAAGTGTCCAGGTAGACCTGTAACCGCCGTTGCATCATAGCCAACACGTCGGCATAGGCCGGATCATCCGCAAGGTTGTGCCTCTCCTCGGGATCATCGTCAAGATCGAAGAGTTGGTCCGGATCAAAGTAGGCCGGATACGTTTCGATGGCGACGTTCATCTGTCCCTGCAGCCGTTGATTGATATGGTTGGGGGCCTCCGTTAGCTCTCCGGTCCGCATTGCATCAAGGAGATGCTGCGGATACCGCAGCGCGATGTACTTCCAGTTCTTGTACAGCACACCGCGGGCATAGCCAAACTCGAAGAAAAGATCGTCGTGGTTCTGCTCCCGCTCGCCGGTCAACAGTGGAAGCCAACTCGTGCCATCCAGCGGCATAGTGTCAGGGGCCGTGGCCTCTGCCATTTCAAACACAGTCGGCGCGAAGTCAATGTTCTGCACCCGCGCCTCACAGACTGTGCCACGTTCAACCACACCAGGCCACGCAATCACCATAGGGATATGCGTGCCATCTTGGTGGCACGTGCCCTTTCCTGTCTCGGTGTTGTGATCCACCTTGAAGATCACAGCCGTGTTCTCGGCAACGCCCATCTCCTCGAGTTTCTGCAGAATCGCCCCCACCTGATCATCAATCCACGTGATCCCAACCGTGTCATGGTTGTAGGGTAACCCACGCTCCTCCAGGCGATGACGCATCTGGTCCCGCGGCGGATGGCACGTGAACGGCCGCTCCACGCGGCCGCCCTGCGTAGTCTGGACATCCATCTCGTAGGACTCCTCGTGCGGGGGGCCGTGGAAGGCCGTCGGTGTCACATACAGGAAAAAGGGTTGGTCGTCGCTACACCCGTCAAGGAAATCCAACGCCCCTTGTGTGATCCACTCCAGGTTGTGCGCCTGCAAGGCGGCCACCGGGAAACTCTCGTTGTTGCCCCACACAATGCTCGCGGCGTGATCAAATCCACCGGTACGCTTGACCTCGTCCTGGAGCACATCTTGATACTTCCGCAGCTTGGCATCCACATCCGGATCATCTGGATCCGCATCCCGTGGCAGGTCGGGCACCCCAAGCTCCCGACGCGGCCGTCCACAGTGCCATTTCCCGGCAATCCCTGTTCGATAGCCGCTTGCCTGAAGCACCTTCCCGAGACTGGGCATCCCAGCATTCAGCACCGTGTTCCACGCCACGCTGTAGGGTTCGTGCTTGGGGTTCTCCGCGAGAAAATGGGCGTCGGGGCAGCGCCCGGCATAGTGACCGGTAAGGTAGGAATACCGGCTTGGCGTGCAGGCACTAGCAGAGCAATACATCTGGTCAAAGCGGACGCCGGCCTCGGCGACACGGTCGATGTTCGGCGTCGGCGTTCGACCACCATAACAGCTGAGCCAGACGAAGTCCGTGTCGTCCGGCATGATGCAGACGATATTCGGACGTCGAGTTACAGATCCAGCCATAGTGGTACCTCACACACAAGTCTGATCGATGAGAATCGCCCTCTCGCTTGTTCGCCTTCTCGCTTTCTCGCTCCCCCTATCGACTCCAACGCTCGTGCACAGGCGGGAACACCGGGAACACTCCATGCGGCTCGGACTGGTACCAATAAGCAACGGAGGCGATATCGTCCGTCAGCGGCTCGAACTTACGGTTGGGCCACCACCCCAGCGCCTGGATCGTGACCTTGAGATCCTCTTTGAAGCGGATAGGATCCATCACGTGCCAGCGGTAGAGGCCGTGCATCGGCACCTCACCCGGCTCCTTGCGGTAGAGCGGATACCCGAGGTATGGCGTCGAATAGGTCTCACCACCAAACCCCCAGGCCCCGCAGAAGTAGTCCTCTGTCCCCGTGCCGCAGATCGTGGAGTCTCTGTGTCGCCGTCCATAAAGAACTTGATCTCGCCCTCACCCCACCAGCCGTTGGAGAGCTGTGTCCAGGCCAGGAAAGTGCCCACGTAGTGGCCCTGCCCCTTGACGCCATCCAGAATCACGTGCTCAGGATAGGAC
>JAGHDT010000138.1 GCA_021159805.1 Anaerolineae bacterium | reverse complement strand
GGGGAGCGTTGTCATCTGGGGGAGCCGCACCACTTCCGCCGGCACTTCACGTGATAGAAAGCGGCTTCATTGCTTGACCGGCAACTTAGCGTATAATTGATCCTCGAACAAAGCTCCTGTAGCTGAAGAAGGAGGAAATCAGCATGGTCAAGAGACCTGTAATCTTGCTCACAGCTCTGATAGCGTTGAGCTCTGTGCTCGACGCGTGCGTGCCTAGCACCCCTATGACGATCGTCGAGACCGTCGTGGTTGAGAGGATCGTTGAGGTCGAAAAAACCGTCGAGGTCACGAAAGAGGTTAACCCGACGCTTGAGCCAGAAGCACCCGCCGCCCATAGAACGCTGGTAGTCTGCATCAGCGAGGAACCCGACACCCTCTATACCTACGGTGGCTCCGGGACATCGGCGACTCACATTCAGCAGGCAGTCTATGATGGCCCGATCGACAACCGCAACTACGCATACCAGCCGGTGATCCTGAAGAAGCTTCCCAGCCTCAATGACGGGGACGCCGTTGTCAACGCAGTGACCGTCCAAGCAGGCGACATCGTTGTTGATGACGCCGGCGACCCTCTTGAGCTCGATGCAGGCGCAATCGTTCGCCCTGCAGGCTGTCGTAGCCCGGACTGTGCCGTTGAGTTCACCGGCGAGCCCATTGAGATGGATCAGATGGTCGCCACATTTGAGATGCTTGAAGGTTTGGTGTGGTCCAATGGCGATCCGCTGACTGCTGATGACTCCGTCTACGGCTTCGAGCTGAACGCCGACCCCGACACGCCCACCAGCCACCACGTCGTTGATCGCACAGCCTCCTACGAGGCAACGAGCGACACCGTTGCCGTGTGGACAGGTCTCCCTGGTTACGTTGACGAGCTCTACTACACGAATTTCTGGCATCCTTTTCCCCGCAAGTTGTGGCAGGACGAGCTGGGCTACAGCGCCGCCGACCTGCTTGAGGCTGAAGAGAGCTCCCGAGCTCCAATGGGCTGGGGCGGCTTCGCTATCACAGAGTGGGTTGATGGCGATCACATCACCGTTGAGAAGAACCCCAACTACTTCCGCGCGGATGAGGGACTTCCCTATCTCGACACCGTCATCTTCCGCTTCGTGGCGGATCCCAACGCCGCGATCGCGCAGTTGATCTCCGGTGAGTGCGATATCGCCACCCAGGACGGATTGCTGGATGATCAGACCGAACTACTGCTTAAGCTCGAACAGGAAGGCGTTGTCAAGCCTGTCTTCGCGACTGCTGCAATCTGGGAACATGTGGACTTCTGCATCAATCCGGCCCCCGACTATGACCGCCCTGACTTCTTCGAGGACGTTCGCGTCCGCCAGGCCATTGCCATGTGCCTCGACCGCCAGAACGTGGTCGACTCCGTCCTCTACGGTCGCTCGATCGTGATCGATTCCTACAACCCTCCCGAGCATCCGCTTTACGCCGAGGGGCTAACCCACTGGCCCTACGACCCAGAAGCTGGCACGGCCCTGCTTGATGAAGTCGGCTGGGTTGACAGTGACGGTGATGGCATTCGCGAGGCCCACGGCATTGAAGGTATACCCAACGGCACCCTGCTTGAGTTCAAGTGGCAGTCCACCAAGAAACCGATGCGCGAGCAATATATGCAGAGATTTCAGCAGAACCTGGCTGACTGTGGTGTCAAGGTAGATCTTGAGAATCTGCCGACCGCCGAGTACTACGCCGAAGGGCCTGAAGGACCGCTCTTCAGTCGGCGCTTTGACATGGGTTCCTTCGGCTGGCCCGCTAGTGTGCTCTCTCCCTGCGAATACTACTTGGGTTCGGAAACACCGACCGAGGAAAACGGTTGGGACGGGGCTAACGACACCGGCTTTGACTACGCTCCTTACAACGAGCAGTGTATGCGCGCAATCACTGCGCTGCCCGGAACTGAGGACTATATCGAGGGACACAAGGAGGCCCAGCGCATCTTCTCTGAGCAACTTCCAGTTATCCCCCTCTTCCTGCAACTTAAGCTTGCGGCTATCCGTCCCGAGGTCAAAGGCTTCGCGATGGACCCAACGGAGAACTCGGAGATGTGGAATATTGAGACGCTGGATCTGGATAGGTAGTTCAGGGCGACGTGAGGGTTCGCCGCTTCTGGCAGAAACACAAGTGGAATTGGGGCGCGCTAGCTAGCCGCGCCTCCAGATGTGGGGTGAATCATCTTTGGGTGCCCCCCACATGTTGGACCACGAGAGGGGCTGAATAGGTAAGAGGTCCATCTCAACAGACCAGGGTTGCCCTACCTTGATGGACCTCACCAGGAACAGCGTAGCTCAGGCTCTGATGCGCCGTTCATCGTTGTAGAAGGCCAAGTAGCACCGGTGTCCAGCCTCCGATATCAACCTGGGGCAATATGCTGCCGGCTGCACAAGCAGGGCTGTTGGGCCAACCGGGGCAAAAGATTTGCCCCGGTATGGTTATCTTCCTCGCGTCGCTTGCATTCAACTACATGGGCGATGGCATGCGCGAGGCACTTGACGCACGCCTGAATTCGCAACCTAGGAGGAGCTAACGTGGAAACAAGAACTGCCCAGGATACAATTCTGGATGTGCGCGGGCTGAAAACGTACTTCTATACCGAAGATGGCGTGGTCAAAGCAGTGGATGGCGTCGACTTTGATGTAAAGCGCGGCGAGATCGTCGCGATTGTGGGAGAGTCAGGCTGCGGCAAGAGCGTGACGTCTTTCTCCATTATGCAGTTGGTGGGCATTCCGGGCAAGATCGTGGATGGGGAGGTCACCTTCAACGGACGCAGCCTGCTCGGTTTGCCCGAATCCGAGATGCGCATGCTGCGTGGCGACCAACTCTCGATGATCTTCCAGCAGCCGACCTCTTGTCTGAATCCGGTCTTCCGTGTCGGAGACCAGATATCGGAGGTGCTGGAGATCCATCGTGGGACTGACAAGAAGCAGGGCCGGAAACAGGCTGTGGAACTGCTGCGCACAGTGGGCATTCCAGAGCCTGAAAAGCGCGTGAACGCCTTTCCCCACGAGCTTTCTGGTGGCATGGCACAGCGCGTGATGATCGCTATGGCGCTGGCTTGTGAGCCGGAGCTACTGATCGCCGATGAGCCGACGACGGCCCTTGATGTGACAATTCAGGCGCAGATTCTGGATCTGATGCGCGGTTTGCAGGCCAAGCTTGGCACATCGATCATCCTGATCACCCACGATATGGGCGTAGTTGCCGAGATGGCCTCACGTGTCTCGGTGATGTACGCCGGGCGTGTCGTTGAACAAGCTGATGTCAACACCCTCT
>JAGHDT010000505.1 GCA_021159805.1 Anaerolineae bacterium | reverse complement strand
CAGGAGGTTGAGATCGATGACATGGCCCTTGATCTTGTACCCGTACTTCGAGTCGTTGAGCAGCGCAACGCCAAAATCTCGCTGGGAGAGGTCAGCCCACTTGTGGGCTACAACCTCATCCCGGGCCAGATCCCAGGTCGTATTGCGGTGCGTGGGGCGCCGGAGATGGCCGAACTGAATCTCATACGTCGCCACTTCGGCATAGACGGCTACCGGAAACTGGGTCCGCAGCATCGAGGCCGTCTCGCGCCAGTGGAGCTTGGTCACGAAGTCCAGCCGGCTGCTGCCGGAGGCCAACGCGATCTCTTGCACCAGCTCAGAGTGACCCAACCGATAGATCTGCTTCAGAATCGCCAGCGGCCCATCGATGCGCGCCTCCGAAGACACGAGTTCCATCGTACGCGGCGTCTGCTCAGCATAGTCCATCGGGAAGTCCCAGGCATCGCCCGGATCGGCGAAGACGACCAGGCGGTTCGCGGACTCACCCTCCGGGATCAATCCGCGCTCCAGCCGCTTGTCAAAGACAGAAACGATGCTGCCATCCTCACCAAAATCAACGGAGAGACAATCATTCTCCAAACGAGCGGAGCTCGCCGTGAGCTCAGCGACTTCAGGCGTCGGACCACCGCCATCGACGGTCGCATAGCCCATCGATGGCACTTCGGCGAAGACCCAATCCTCGCCGACACGTACCCATTCCGAGCGCGCCCACGAGAGGTCATTGTGCACGACAGCCGGTGACACCGTGCCGCTGGTATCTACCATCGCAGCGATGGCGCTCTCGCGCTCAGCAGAGAGCGCGTCGACCTCATCGTGCATCGTCGCATACCGCGCCAGACTCTCGTCATAGACCCGCTTGATCGAAGAACCGGGCAGGATGTCGTGGAACTGGTACAGCAAGACCTCGCGCCAGATCTCGGTCAAACGATCCTGGGGATAATCCAAACCAGCCAACATCCCAGCGATGACCGCACGCCACTCCAGCCCGCGGAGTCCAAGCTCCATCTTGCGATTGTACCACTTGCTGCGCGCTTCCGTCGTCAGCGTACCCTCGTGCCGCTCCAGATAGAGTTCGCCGACCCAGGTGGCGAAGCGATCGGCTTCCTTACGCCACTTCCTAAAGAAATCCGCTGCGGACTCCTGCTTGACGGGGCTCAGACCGGCAAGATTCTTGATGCGCAGCAGCCGCTCCAGGTGCTCTGCACCCGGGCCACCGCCGCCATCGCCGATGCCGTAGACCATCAGGCTGTGGTGCGAGACACCCTTATCCTTGTAATTTTGCTCAATCCGGCGCACCGATCGCGGCGCGGCGGGGCTGTTGTAGGTTTCCTCGGGCAGCATATGCGTCAGGACCTGGGTACCGTCAATGCCCTGCCACTTGAAAGAGTGGTGGGGGAAGGTGTTGATCAGACTCCAAGAGAGCTTCTGCGTGGAGAAGGTGGTGACCCCCGCCTTGCTCAGAATCTGAGGTAGAGCAGCGGAGTACCCAAAGACATCGGGCAGCCAGAGATAGTCGATATCGACACCGAACTCTTCCTTGAAGAAGCGCTTCCCCAGCAGCACTTGGCGCACCAAGGCCTCGCCGCCGGAGAGATTGGTATCGGCCTCAACCCACATAGCCCCCTGAGGCTCTAGGCGACCCTCTTGCACCTTGGCCTTGATCTTCTTGTAGAGCTCAGGGTAGCGATCCTTCATCCACTGGAAATACTGGGGCTGACTCGCCCCGAAGACGTAGTCCGGATAGCGGTCCGATAGCTCAATCGCCGTCGAGAAAGTACGCGCACCCTTGCGGATAGTCTCGCGGATCGGCCACAGCCAGGCAAGGTCCATATGCGCATGCCCCACCGCACTGATCTGCAGCGAGGGGTCGCCGCCGCGCTGCGCGAGCAGGGGCTCGAGGATGGCGCGCGCTTTCGTCGCAACATCGGGCAGACCCTCATAGAGAGCGTGCGTCACGTCGGTCAAGCCGGTGAGCACCTGATGGTAGCGTGGGCTCTCCTCGGGCAACGCCTTGAGAAAGTCCAGCAGCACCTCAAAGTCATAGTAGAGCGCGCGGACCTCATCTTGACAGATGGCGACCGCAGCCTGCTTCACTGTGCCATCGCCCGAGACGTTGCCGAACAGGTCATTGTAGCCGGCATCGGCCCAGATTTCGATCGGTTCGCCGCCCTGTGCGGAATTCGTGATCTCCAGGACACGCTTTCCCGGCGTGCCCAGGCTATAGTCGTAGTTCGAGGCAACGGGGGTCAAGCCGCGAACGGGCACACCCGCATCGTCAAATACGCACAGCTCACCGTTGACATTCAACAACAACACAACGTGCTCACCGGCTGCATCGGCCGGAATCTCCCCGGTGAAACGGAACCAGGCGCAGTCGAAAAGGTCTCCCCACGTATCTCCCAACGAGAGAGCACGGGGCTCTCCGGCGCTGCGGTCCTCGAAGGATACCGGCTCGTGTGTACACCATGCCTGGATCGTCAGCGGCGCGACCTCCACATAGGCGGCCTCACCGATGATCTGGAGGGCTGCCTCCAAATGGCGCTTTGTATAGAATTTGTACTCGGGCATAGACGTCTCCTTGTAACAGAACTATGGATGCATCCCAACCGATATCACGACCGTGTGATTTTCTCAGTCCACTGAACCTTCACGCACCTGTTCACACGCGTGCGCGCGCCATCGCAGCCAAGACATCCGGCCGGACTGCCACAAACTCAGGACCAAGCTGAGCCTGCACATCTTGCAGGTCGTTCATAGAGAAGGCCCAGTTGAGCACCCACGCCCAGATGAAGGCCGGTCGAGGTATAGAAGCAGTGGCCTGGCGGATTTCCTTGACCATCAAGTCCACGATCTCGTCGCGCGGCGTGCTCCACATCGTGCTTGTCACCGAGCGGAAAACCACAACGTCATTGGGCGCCGTGCGGACCGACCCTACATCGGGGCCGCCGCCATACCCATTGAAGATGCCCTGCAACTGGCCGTCAGAGCCCCGGGCATAGGTATCCTCTTGAGCGACCCCTCCCTCAAAGAGCCACAGGCAGGTCGTATCGAGCCACTTCATCGCCTCGTTGGTCAACCGGGTATAGGCCGCATACAGCTCCTCCCTATGCTCGGGGTAAGCACGCAGATAGATACTCGGAAAAGTGTAGCCGATGCCCAATCCTCCGACGAGCAGGTCGTTCGGCGTCGCCGTGCGGATGTAGTAGTTGTAGACCGCCGGCGCCATCACCGTGGCCCCCGGGGCAAAGGACCAGCCCATCGGAAAGCTGCCCCGCTCGGGTTTATCCCACTGT
>JAGHDT010000339.1 GCA_021159805.1 Anaerolineae bacterium | reverse complement strand
CTGTTAGTTCGCCTCCCTCTGGCGGGTTCCCCGCATCGCACACGCCAGTTGCCAGATCGCTCGCTCGCTGGTGTGAGGCAGACATCCGGCCCTCGAAAGGGGCTTCTCCCTACCCAGAGAGACGAATTCGACGAGCATCACCAGAACGCAGCTCAGGTAAGGACATCGAGAGTCAAGGTCAAAGACTCACCACAATGTTGCCCGCGCCCATCAAGGCGCCGAGGCAACGGCTCGCGTCATCCGTATAGAGCAGTGACTACGAAGGGCACCTACGCCTCAGGCGCAGGGCCAAAGGTCTCCCATTGCAGGCCCAGGGGTGAAGGCTCCCGCAAGATCGCCTCCCCGATTCCGCGGTGCACGTCCGCTAGTTCCTCAGGGGCCTCGCTCAGATTGAACCCTTTCAGGTTTTCGCTCTCGATCGGGGTGTTGCCATAATAGAACCAGATAAGGCCTATGCACTTGGGCTGGGTCAGCGCCAGTTGATAGTACCATAGCGCGGTCGCGGGACGAGAAGGCCGTTTGCCGTTTGGATCGCGAGAGTAGAAGCAGTCGCCAGCTAGCAGAAACGGCTTGTCCCAGCGGTTGACCCACTCCAGAGCACAGGCCAGGCTCTCACGGTAGAAGACCTCAAAATCGGCTGCCGTATTGGCGTAATCGCCACGAAACATATAAGGATCAATACCCAACCAATCGGCGTTTCTCGGCGGTACAGCGTCGAGGAACTGGGGATGCACGATGGCATAGCAGAACCAGGTCTTGACGTCAGGAAAGACCTCCTTGAACGCGTCAATGAACGCCTCCAGTGTCTCGACGGGCACATCTCTGAAATTCGGCTCGTCAAGAATGTAGACAAGGTCCACCAGGTGCATTTCCGGCATATGTCTTTCGATAACGCGCAGGTGTCGCCGGAACTCATCCAAGTTCATCTCTTCGACCAGGTTCGAGAGAGGCAGGGGCCAACCGATGGCAAAGCCCAGCGAATCGAGGAAGCGGATGCGCTTCCCCTCCTCCTTCAAGTACTCCTCCATCACCTCTTCTCTCTCGTTTTCCGCGGCTTCGGGGTACTTGCAGCGAAGACTGCGCTCGGTGGTAACGAATGCGATCAAGTTGGAGAATTCGCGCATTTTCCGCACTTCATCCTGATGCTCCAGCACGTCATCAAGGATCACGTATCCATTGTATTCAAGTCTCTTGGGACGAGTGTAGCTTGGGCTCCACACCGGAGCATCTTCATAGGTCTGGTTTTCCACGTTTACATTCCCTCCGTATAGTGTTCTTGATTGCTACTCTGCGACCACCGATAGGACCAACGCACTTGGATCTTCACCGCCATGGACAGTGTTGCCGGCAATGCGCAATGCAACGCCGTCGGGAGTGTCATCACCTGCGTTGGGATTGACCTCAGAGCAGCGTGCACACCCTCCCGTGTCCAGATGCCCAAGGGATAAATGCGCCAGCAAACCCTCTCGGTTGACTCGACGACCCGCGTCTGCAGCCGCACTTCGGAGTGATCGCGACGAATGCCTGTGACCCACGCGTTTCTGTTTGTTGGCCTGCTGCTTCGCCCGAGCCCCGAGGGCGATTGGCAGGCTCTCTACCAGCCTTGGGCAGGGAATCGATCGAGCAGGCCCGACTCTCTCATCAGTACCTCGACCTCCTCAAGTTCTAGGGGGGCATCGATGGTCAGGTTCTCTACACCCTCTTCTGTGACCACCACTGTGTCTTCAACCCTGACATAGAGCTTCTCTTCGGGAACGCGCATTTGCGGATCGAGGGCGAAGACCATGCCCGGTCTCAGCGGCTTGCCGCGGTAGTGCCCCACGTCGTGCACGGCCATCCCCACACAGTGTGACATATGATAGGGAAACTCGAGCGCTCGTCGCGCAGCTGCCTCATAGATCTCCTTCGAGAACCTGGTTCCTTCGACGACCTCTGCCATCTGGGCGGCAGCTTCCCGTTGGATCTGCGCACCGGTGACGCCGGGGCGGATCAGGCGCAAAAGGACCTTATGGTACTCAACCATGAACCCGTACAGCTCTCGCTGAACGGGCGAGTAGGTCCCGTTCACAGGCCACATCCGCCCGATGTCACTCGTGTAGTAGTGATAGTCGGGCGCACAGTCGACCAACACCAGGTCGCCGTCTTGCAGCGGGCAATCGTTGGCGCTGTAGTGCCCGTACCAGGCGTTGGCGCCGCCGGCGATGATCGCCCGGTAGCCTGCATCACGTGCGCCATTTGCCAGGTAGTGGTAGCGCATGGTAGCGTCGATCTGGTATTCGAAGACGCCGGGCTTGGTGCTGCGCATAGCTTCGATGACCCCCAGCGCGCTCAAGTGACCGGCCCTGCGTAGCAGGGAGATCTCCTGATCGCTCTTGATCAGTCGCAGTTCATCCAGCACGGGGCTCAGGTCCAGGATCTTCGCCATCGGGCAGCGCACGCGAAGCGTGGCAATGAAGTAGCGGGTGCGGTCCGGTCGCCCATCCCAGGGGTCGGCAGTGACCTCTTGCTGAGCACGCTGCAGAGTGTCCCAGCTCATTGCCGGGCCCTCGGCCTGTCGCGCAGGTGTGTAGAGAACCTGTACCCCTTCCAGGAACTGAGCGAGGAACTCAATCCCCAGCACCCGGTCGATCCCCGTCAGTTCGCGGACGAGGTCGGTGTTTTCGGCGGATAGGATTTCACCCTCGCTCTCTCTGCGTTCTGCGCTCTGGTGAGGAAGAAAAAGTGTTGTTGTCTGGTTCTTGCCGTCCAAATAGAGGTAAGCGTGGGGCACCTCGACGCCGCAGAGATAGTAGAAGTCGTTGTTCTGCCGGAAAACGTCGTGACCCCGGTTCTTTGGCGAACCCCGGACCAGGGCAGCTGCCTCAGGCCCGATCGCCTGAGTGGCTTTTGCTCTTCGCGCCTGGAATTCCTCTCTTGAGAAATCGGTTTTGACCATACTATCCTCCTATAACT
>JAGHDT010000512.1 GCA_021159805.1 Anaerolineae bacterium | reverse complement strand
GCTTATGGGTAGACAGAGCGTCCATCTGGCCTTCGTCGGCAGCGGCAATTGGGCACGCAAGTACCACTTTCCCACTCTGGCCTATCTCACTCAGCGCAGCGTGACGCAGGAGCTTGGCGTTGATCTCTATCTCCGGGGTATCTACAGCCTGGATTCGGAGATCGCGGCCGGCGTTGCTACGGAGACAGGGTTTGAGCACGTCTACCCCAGTTTGGACGCGCTGCTTGACGACGAGGCCGTGGATGCCATTGCTGTCGCAGTCACGCCGTCGGCCCTCGCATCCGTGCTCAAGCGCGTGATCGCCAAGGGCGTCCCGATCTTCAGCGAGAAACCGCCGGGCGTGACCACACAAGAAGCCAAGGGCCTCAGTGACTTGATCACGGTGCCTAACGTCCTGGCGTTCAACAGGCGATTCATCCCCCTCAACAACACCTTCAAGGACCTTGTCGAGAATCTGGCAGACATCTACTATGTCGAGGGAGCCTTCTACAGACACCAGCGTATGGACGAAACGTTCATGATCGGCACGGGCATTCACTGGATCAACTTCATGGAATACCTCTTTGGCGAGATTCAGGACGTTAATGTGGAGCGATTCCCGAACCCGAGCAACAACACCGTCAACCGCATCGCACAGTTGACCTTCCCCAACAAGCTGCGTGGACAGCTCAAGGTCTTCCAATGCGCCGGAGCGCAAGTTGAGCGCATCGAAGTACACAGCGCGTCACGCTCGCTCACTCTGTACGGGCCGCTCTGGGAACAGCCAGGTCGCATCATCATCCACGAGGGCGCACAAGAGACGATCATCGACCCCGAAGCCACCAATCCGCTGCCCGAGATCATCAGGCTTGGCATTGTCGGGGAATACGTCGAGTTCCTGACCAAAGCATGTGCCGGGCTGCCGACCCGTTCGAATTTCCAGAACGCCGTGAACTCCATGCGCGTGGCCGAGGTGATGGAGGTGATAGCTGCCGGAAGAGAGTCGGAGCAAGAAGTAAGGAGTAAGCAGTAAGCAGTAAGCAGCAATGCGTAGCTATGCTGAAGCAGCGGATGCCGGTCCCTTACTGCTTACTCCCTACTGCATACTGCTTTGGATACAGCTTGTCGCGCGGAGAAACAACCATGATCACAAGAACCATCAACCCATCCACAGATCTTGCCACAGCCCGCGCCCGGCACCTGGCCGGTGTAAAAGCGTGGGCCTACGCGTGCATCGATCATTACCGCAGTGCACCGGCGACCGACGTGCATGACCAGGGCACCTACACAACAGCGTGGGCCCCCTACGTTGAGGCAACCGGAGACCATCACATCATCGCGTTTCTCAGGGAGCTGCGAGACAGCATCCGCGATCACTTCGTAGCAACTGATCAGTGGCACCACGGCTACTGGCGGGCGCAGGAAGTTCACCATGGCACGGAGCACTTCGAGTTGTTTCTGGGCACCCTCTACCGGCTCGATCCAGGAGACGCGGAAACGAAAGCGCAGCTACTGGATGCCGCGGAGCACATCGGCAACTGGGTGCCGGGCATCCCAAGATGGTTTGATGGGGAGACAGGCCTCTTCAGATCTATGTACCTTGGCACCGAAGTCGTCCACACTGATCCCGGGATGAACCTGAACGTCCCCGATCACCTGCGCCTGGTGAATCTTTGCTTGCTGGCACACCACATCAGTGGAGAAGATCGCTATCTAGCTTTCGCCGACAGCTATGCCCGGCGATGGGCCGACGCGATTGTCACTTGTGACCAACTTCCTATCGGCCTTACACCTGAGGGGCCACTCACAACTATGGCGGGGAGTGCGGAGAAGGCCTACCGAAGTTTCGCCGGCATGGCCGGGCATCTCGATGACGACGTGGATCGCGCCGAGAATCTGTTGGCGTCCAACGGCACCGGAGCTTTGCTCTCCTTGTGGACGCTGACCGGCGAAGCCAGGTACCGGGAGGCCGTGGAACGCGTCCTCGATGTCCTGGCAACGCAGCTGGGTGACCCCGACGCCGGGCCGGCTGCGGACGCACTGAGGACCTACCGTCAGACAACTGGGAATGACCGCTATGATGCAGCCATCCTGGCCGCCTACGAGACAAGCGCGGCTCAGCGAGATCCCTTCGCCATTTGCCAGATCGGCATTGAGCCCGACGTTCAGCGCCCAGAACGTCCCCGCGGCGTTGGCAAGCGCTCGGATATGCCCAATTGGTTCGAGGACGGCGCCCCGCGCCGGCACAACCCGATCACTCTCTCGGTCGTGGCCGAGATCCACGGCGACGCCGGGTTGGCAGCCAGAGCGCTGGATCTTGCCCGCACCTACCTCGAGCTGGCGCGAGAAACGCTGCCTGACGGACGTCACCACGGTTGTGCGGCCAACACCGTCAGCGCTGTCGCCCGCGGCCACGGACGCAACAACCACGCAGGCGTCGTCACGGCGATGGGGAAGCTAACTGACGGGTAGACGCCGAGACAGCAGTCATCACAAGTCTGAAGTCCGAAGTCCGAAGTCCGACGTCGCTTGTTATCCAACACATCGCGCGAACCACGGCATCTTCATGACTTTGGACTGTTGACTCTTGACCATCTCTCACCACAGACTCCAGAAAGGCCCGTAGCTGTGCAATACTTCAAACCAGCCGGCCCGTCCACCTTCGCCGGTGACGCGATGCCGTTTACACACAATGGAGTATTCCATCTGATCTACCTGCTCGACCACGGGCATCATCAGGATTTGGGCGGCCTGGGTGGACACCAATGGGCACACGCAACGACAACCGATCTTGTCCACTGGGAGCACCATCCGTTGGCCATCGCCATCACGGAACCGTGGGAGGGCTCGATCTGCACAGGCTCCGTCTTCGTCTACGACAGCACGTACTACGCCTTCTATGCCACCCGGATGCGTGACTGGACACAACATGTTGGGCTCGCGACAAGCACCGATGGCATCCATTTCGAGAAACAGGCCCCCAACCCCCTGGCATCGCCCAGCGGCCGTTACGATCCCGAGCATTTTCGTGACCCATTTGTCTTCCAGGATCCGGCGACCGGCACCTTTCATATGCTCGTGACCTCTATACTAGCTGAGCCCGAGCTTGCCGGTCACGACGGATGTCTGGCACACTTGACCTCCACTGACCTCCGAACGTGGGAAGAGGCCGAACCGTTCCTGATCACCGGCTATCGGGGCGCGCCCGAGTGTGCTGACCTCTTCATCTGGAACGACTGGACCTACTTGATCTTCAGCCACGACCTGGTCGCCCACTATAGGATGGCACGCACTTCGCTGGGTCCGTGGCTACGACCGTCTATGGACACCTTCGACGGTCCGCTGGCGGCGGTGATGAAGACAGCCCCGCTCGGCGACCGGCGGATCGGCGTCGCCTGGATCGGGACCCGCGAGGGTGACACCGATACCGGCACGCGACAGTGGGGCGGCAACCTTTTCCTCCGCGAGCTCATCCAACACGCCGATGGAACCCTCGGCACGCGCTTTGTGCCGGAGGCCATCCCAATCCACGGGCAGCCCCTGGACCTACCCGTAAGTGCCACGACGGCACACGTCGCCGGCTCAGCATCTGCGATCGGCGTGGGCAGCTCGCAGGGCATGACCGTGGCGGCGGTCACAGGGATACCCCGCACCTGCCGGATCACTATGCGTATCGATCCCCGTGGCAGCGGACCGAGGACGGCGTCCGAGTTCGGGATGCGGCTGCGGACTGCCGGGCAGTTGGCCGAGGGTTATGATCTGAGATTCCGTCCACACGACGCCACCGTCACGTTGCAGGGCGCCGGTCTCACACAGGTCCACGAGATCAAACACCCCTTCAACTTGGACATCGTAGCCTATGGAGACATCATTGACGTCTGCATCGCCGGGCAGCGCTGTCTGATCAACCGGCTGCCCGAACAGCGTGGCGATCACCTCGTCCTCTATAGCCGTGACAGCCCGGTCAGTTTCGAGAACATCGAGGTCGTGCCGCAGCTATGACGAGCCTAACACGACCTGTCTACCCATAGCTACCCCAAGAGACAAAGATCCTCTCTCTGGTATAATGCTGAATGGTGCCCTGCACGCCGAGGGTGTGTACACCCGAACGTTGGTCAACTATGAACATCTACATTGAGCCTCACAGTGCTGCTCTGAAAGGAGAACCGCGTTGCTACCTTGGTTAGGCCAGCATCTCATGCAGCTCTTTGGACCCTTCCGGCTCTTCAACTCCTATCTCTTCCTGGGCGGTATCGGAACGGCAATAGCCGCGCTCGCGACCTGGTACTCTCTGCCCAGGCTTTGGGACTTTCTCCCGCGCGACCGTGGTCGTGCCCACGCTGTCAATTCAGAACAATCCAGAGGCAAGCCCGTTGGTGCAGGCCTGATCTTCGTGCCTATCTTTGCCATAGTTGCACTGCTCGTCATCCCCTTCGATTGGCGGGTTGTCGGGATTGTAGCGTGCGTGCTGCTGTCCACACTTGAGGGATACCTTGATGATCGCAGCCACGGCTGGAGCGAGTACGTCCTGGGATTGATGGATCTGGGTATCTCGCTGATAGCTGCGATGACCCTGTGCCAGTTCCACGACTACGAGATCTGGCTGCCATTGCTCAAGACATCAATCATGCTGTCGCCGTGGCTCTTCGTCCCCCTGACGACCCTGGTTCTGTGGCTGATGATCAATGCAACGAACTGCACGGACGGCGTCGATGGCCTGTCGGCCAGTCTGGCGATCCTTGCCTTCATCTACCTCGGTGGCATCCTCTACGGTATCGTGGGTCATACAGAGATCTCGCGATACCTGCTGGTTCCCCACTATGTCGAAGGTGCCAACTGGGCGTTGATGGCCTTGATCATGGTTGGCTGCCTGGTCGGCTACCTATGGCACAACAGTCTACCCAGCGCCGTCTTGATGGGCGATGCCGGCTCACGCCCTATGGGCCTGTTGATCGGCATTCTCGTCATGGCTGCCGGCAACCCATTCTTGATCTTCGTGGTCGCAAGTATCGTCTTGGTCAACGGCGCGACAGGCCTGCTTAAAGTGGCCCTGCTACGCTTCTTCAAGATCAAGATCTTCAGGAGCATCCGCTACCCGCTCCACGATCACGTCCGCCACACGTTGGGGTGGTCCAACACACAAGTTCTGGTGCGGTTTGTACTTCTACAAGCCGTAGGAACCCCGATTCTACTCATACTGTTGTTCAAGGTGCGTTGAGACGAGAATCGAAGAATGTAGAATCAGCGAATGGCACTGGCCCATGAATTCGCTGATTCTTGATTCGCTCACTCTGCATTTTCCTCGGACGGAGGTCAGCCGTGACAAAGAAGGGTCAGAGACAGCCACAGGTTGTGGTGATCGGCGCCGGCATATCAGGCCTTACCGTAGCAGCTTATTTGGCCCGGGCCGGCTATGCTGTCACCGTCTTCGAGCAGTTTGCTGAGATCGGTGGCGTCGCAGCAACTATCAAGCAGGATGGCTTTGGCTGGGATCTCGGCCCGCTGCTGCTGGAAGGGTTTGCGCCCAACGAGCGCGCAGGGCGCATTCTAGCTGAACTGGGAATAGCGGACCGAGTACCGCTCCAGCTGTCCCACCGAACCTACGTCTTCCCCGAGTTCGACCTGCACAGGCCTGAAACGTACGAAGGCCCCCTGTGGCGCCGGGAGCGCCTCAAGCAGCTCTTCCCATCGGAGAGAGAGGGGATCGACAGATACTATCGCTTCTACAATCACGTGATGAATATGGCCACCCTCAACACGAGGGCAGAACTGGCGCGAGGACCTCTGAAGGCATGGCTCAAGCTGCGCCTCTGGGCCGCCTTCAACCTTGTCAAGGACAAGCAGGACTGGTCTGCCGAAAAGCTGATGAGCCACTTCTTCGTCGATCCACGGCTCAAAGCTATCTTCACCTCCATCCTGGCCGATTTCGTCACACTCCCGAGCCGGTTTGCCGGCCTCGGAATCCCAATGCTCAACGTAGAGAATGGCTACGACTACCGCATCCCACGCCGCGTCTCCAGCGCCGGCAGACGCCCCAGCTTCCACTTCATCAAGGGAGGCTGCGGGACCCTGGTCGAGGCAATGGCAAGCGTGATCAGAGAGCACGGCGGCAAGATCTACACCAGTACCACCGTCGAGAAGATCCTGGTGGATGCGGACCACGCTACCGGAATAGCTCTGACCAGCGGTCAAACTGAAAGAGCAGACTTCATCATTGCCACCGGTGGGGCACGGGAGACCTTTTTCCACGCTGTCGGCCGCGAATACCTGCCATCAGGCTTCGCCTACCAGATAGATGAGCTTCCTCTGATGGAATCGGTCCTGATGGTGCAGTTGGGCACTGATTTGGACCCGCGTGACTTCCAGCAGGACGCGCTCTGCTACTACTACAATACCTACGATGTTGAGAGCGCGGTGTCGGCGTGTCAGCACGGCCACTACCACGAGGGAGACGATGGCTTTGTCATGTGCGTCCCGACCATTCACTCACCCGGCCTGGCACCCGCGGGCCGGCACGCACTCACAATCTACACCATCGCCCCCAACATACTCAGCGAGGGTACATGGCAGCACCGGAGACAGGAGCTGGCTGACAAGCTGATAGAGCAAGCTGAGCGCATCATACCCGACCTACGGCATCACATCGAAACGCAGCTCATCCTGACACCTGAGGATTTCCAAACACGTACCCATCAGCAGCACCACGCATTCGGCGGCCGCGCACCGGTCATGGGACAGGATGGTCCGGATTACGAAACACCGATTTCTGGCCTGTGGTTTGTCGGTTCACAGAGCAAAAGCGGCGGTGGCGTGCAGAACGTAATGGTGGGAGCACAGGAAACTGCCCGCAGGATTATTGGGCACTGGAAGACCCACCGCCGGCGCAGCAAGCGTCGGTGATCACTACCCACTCAAGGAGCCAACCCTTATGCGAATGACGAAGCTCTTCAGCAACACCTCGCGCGAAGCACCGTCTGCGGCGCAGGTGACGAGCCACCAACTGCTGCTGCGGGCCGGGTTCATCCGACAGCATGC
>JAGHDT010000318.1 GCA_021159805.1 Anaerolineae bacterium | reverse complement strand
TGTTCGTAACTTCGCGGCCGCAGTGTTGCCCCACGGTACGACGACGATTGCCTGCGACAACCACGAGCTGACCAACGTTTTTGGTCTGAAGGCCGTGCGGCTCTTCCACGATGCCGCCGAGGGACTGCCCCTCAAAGTGCTGGTCGCGATGCCGGTCTGTGTGCCCTCGATCCCGGGCTTTGAGGATGCCGGCGCCACGATCACGGCGGCGGATGTCACGACGGCGTATTCCGAGGGCTGGGCGGCTCTGCAGGGCGAGCAGATGAACTTCCCCGGATTGATCTACGGCGATCCCGCTGTTCACGCGATCACGAGGGCCTCGCTGGAGGCCGGGCAGGTGCTGACGGGCCACTACGCCAGCCTGGCGCTTGACGAGGGACTGAATGCGTTTGTGGCTGCGGGCATCACCGGCGACCACGAAGGGACCACCCCTGAGGGCGCGATGCGCCGTGCGCAGCTGGGCTGCTATGTCCAGCAACGGTACGGATCGGCGTGGTTGGACATGCCCAACCTGATCCGCGCGGTCACCGAGAACCCCGGCCTCGACACCCGTTTCTTCACGCTGGTCACAGACGACGTCAGCTCCGCCACGTTGGTCACCAGGGGTCATCTGGATCGTGTGGTGCGCGAGGCGATCCGCCAGGGCGTGTCGCCGATTCAGGTGGTGCAGATGGTGACACTCAACGCCGCGCAATTGCTGGAGCGCTCGCGCGAGATCGGGACAGTCTCCCCGGGACGCGCCGCGGATATGCTGATCGTCAGCGATCTGGTGGCTATGACCATCGATCAGGTCTACTGCGATGGCGTGTTGGTGGCCGAGGACGGCGAGTTGGTGGTGGATATCACGCCCTATGACTACCCCACCTGGGCCGTCGAATCCATGCATCTCGATCCTCTGACGGCGGCCGACTTTGTGGTGCCGGCGGCGGGGAATGCACCGGTCAACGTGCGCGTGATGCGCGCGGTGCCCGGCAGAGTACACACGGAAGAGGTCATCGTCGAGGTGACGCCGATGGACGGCGCGCTGCGGGCCGATCCGGCGCGGGACTTGATGAAGGTGGCCATCTTCTACCGCCACGCACCGGTGGAGGCTGGTGCCACAGATCCTGCCAAGGGGACGCGCACGGTAGGTTTCGTCACGGGGCTCCAATTCGATCCTGCTGCCGCCATCGCGTCGACAGTCTCCCACGACTGCCACAACCTGCTCGTTCTGGGATCGAATGATAACGCGATGGTCGCGGCAGCCAACGCCGTGATCGGCATGAACGGTGGTATGGCCGTGGTCGTGGGCGGCAGGGTGGTCGCTCAGCTGCCGCTGCCGCTGGGCGGGCTGATGGCCCTGGACAGCGCAGCTGTGGTAGCCAAGCGGGTGGAGGCCATCGAGGCCGGGCTCAAAGCTGCTGGCTGCCCGTATGATTCGGCGGAGATGACGATCAGCCTTTTGGGTCTGATTGTGATTGAGGAGCTGCATCTCTCGAATCGCGGACTCGTGGCATTGAAACCGGCGCAGCCCCCGGCGTTCGTGGATCTCATCGTGGAAGGGTAGGACGCTGCACCTACGCGCTTGCGCTGGACCACGATCCAGCGCTTCGGGGACACGGGGGAAGCAGAGCCGAGCGCGGACTGTGGTCCGCTCACAGCACGGCAGGTGGAGTCGCTGGGCCTGAGCGCGGCGTCTCATCGATGGGCGATGAGCAGAAGGGCGATCCTTGTGGTCGCCCTTCTGCTTGCGATGGCCAGTACTGTCGGTTGTGCCTACAGTGCACCTTGGTATAATCCCTGGCGCGTTGTGCTAGATCTCCAGGAGGCATGTATTCATGCGTTTGATCGATGTTGTGCGGGCGCATCCCGAGCGGCTGGTGGTGCCGCTGATGGGATTCCCCGGCATCCAACTCACCCATTCCACGATCCGCCAGAATCTCTTCAATGACGAACTCCAGGCCCGCACGGTTCGCGCGCTTGTCGAACGATTTGAGCCGGATGCCGTCTTCTTTATGATGGATCTTTCGGTGGAGGCTGAGGCGATCGGTCTGCCGGTCTCTTACCCGATCAATGAGTCGCCGACGGTCTCAGGCCATCCGGTGAAGTCGCCGGTGGATCTGGAAGCTTTCCGGGTCGTGGATCCGCTCTATGATGCTCGGGTACACACCTTCGAGGCGACGATGCGACGGATGGCCGGCCTCGATCTTCTCAAGGGGGCTTACGTGATTGGCCCGTTCAGTTTTGCGGGACTGATGATGGGGGCGACCGAGATCGCGATCGCGACCGTGGAGGCTAAGGAGTTGGTTCACGCCGCGGCTGCCTACGCTACTGAGGTCATTATTCCCTACGCCAGGGCCCTGGCCGCAGCCGGCGCCGAGATGATCTGTATCCTGGAGCCGACTGCGACGTTCATCTCCCCGCGGGCCTTCAGGCGCTTCTCCGGGGCCTACGTCCGGCGGATTGTGGAAGCTCTCCACGCAACGCCAGAGGATCCGATGGCGCTGCTGCACGTGTGCGGTAACACCAAGCATCTGGTAAAGGCTATGTGCGAGACGGGGGTGCAGGGGCTGAGTCTGGACGCGCCAATAGATATGGTGGCCACGATCGAGGCGATGCCGGAGGATATGGTCCTCATCGGCAACGTCGACCCGGTCTCTGTGATGGCGCAGTCCTCACCGGAGCAAGTGACGTCGGCGACCCGCGGGCTTCTGGAGGCTATGGCGCCGTATCCCAACTTCATTCTGAGCACAGGCTGTGATCTCCCGCCGGAGACGCCGCTGGCCAATATCGACGCCTTTATGCGCGCCGGGCGAGGTGGGTAGGTCTGTGTCTAGGTTACAGCTCTTTCAGACTGCTTCTGATCCATTGCAGCGGTAAGGTGGGCGCCAAAGAGCGCAATCGTGGCGCCGATGTAGATCCAGAAGAGCAACACAATGACACTGCTAAGTGAGCCATAGATGATCGTGTAGCTGGCCAGACCGCTGGCGAGGTACCAACTGAAGGAGCTCTTGGCGAGTTCCCATGCGAGCGCCGCGAGCCCGGCCCCTGAGAACGCTGCTCGCCAGTGCACCCGCTTGGCCGGCACCCATAGGTAGAGTGCCAGGAACAACAGAAAGCTGGAGATCAGGGGGATCACGCGCAGCAAAGTCGCCCATACCACGGTCTCGAGGAACACCAGGTTCTGCGGCACCAAGGGCATTTGGGAGAGGACGCGCAGCGTCGCCGTCGTGCCCAAGGAGAGCAGTAGTAGCAGCACGATGGCCACGACCATCAAGATGCCCATCAACCGTTTCTTCACCACCCCGCGTGCCAGTGCGCCGTGGAAGGCTTCGTTGATGTCGTGGGTGAGGGTGGTGAATGCGCTGGACGAGGACCAGAGCGCCCCGATCAGGCCGATCAACCCGACCGTCCCCCGCCTGTCAATGATCCTCTCCAGATTGTCGCGGATCAGCTCCTGGGAGACGGGTATGGCCTGGGCGATGAACTTTACGGCGCTTTCAAACGCTTCCTCAGTACCCAGGTTCCAGATGAAGGTCGCCGCGTAGACCAGGATGAACAAGAGTGGGAAGAGCGAGAAGAATACGTAGTACGCCAGCGCTGCTGCTGCCTGAGCTCCCTGGGCTTTGGCGTACCCCTGACCGGCATGGCGCAGCACGCCTAGCGCTCCGCGGCTCCGGCGATCCAGAGTGCGGTATGTCTGGGTTAATATGCTTCTGACCTTGGCTTGCTTCGCTATTCGTTTCACAGCTTGAGCGGGCAGGCAGTGGAATTCCAGCCCCTTGTCCCTCCCAGGATGACCTTCACGGCGTCCCACCTCTGGCGTGGGAGATAGCTGGCGGTAAGCGTGGATCTGAGGCCGCTGCCGCAGAAGATAGAGATCTCCCGGTCGCGCGGGATGTCGGCGAGATAGTGCGGAAGCTGCGTGACGTGGATGTGGTGTGCGTCCACGACTTCAACGATGCCCTCGTTGTGCGGAGTGTACGTTGCCATGGTCGGACCTTCCCAGCCAATCACCTAGTGTGTGTGTCTGCGTGTATGCATACTACCAGAAAACGCGTCCGGTTTCCCATCAATCCTACTTTGTGGTATCTTGAAGTAGAGGCGCTCTGCGCACGCTGCGCGCTACGCTGGGGATGACGTGAGCACAGTGCTTTGCGTGCGAAGGCCAACGATATCCGCCACTACATCCCACCCAACGCCGCTGCCTTGATTGCTGTGACGATCCATCGATCTTGGCAACTGTCCGATTTCTGCGCGCTGGTCACTGCTTACTCGATCGCATCACGTGGATAGGTGAAGTCTGCTCTGGCAATCCCAAGGAGGAGCGTTCTTATGTTCAAGCCAGCAGTGCATCTCGAACCTGCGCAATTGTGCCGCAATGCGGATCTTTCGGGTATTGGTTTTGAGACGACCGATGATTTGGCTGATATCACCGAAGTCGTGGGTCAGGCCCGAGCGGCAGAAGCCATCAGGTTCGGTACCGGTATGAGGAACAATGGTTTCAATATCTACGCCCTGGGGCCGTCGGGGCCTGAAAAGCGTGACCTGGTTCAGCAGTTCTTTGAATCCCAGGCAAAGACGGAGGCAACCCCTCCGGATTGGTGTTACGTCTACAATTTCGCACAGGACCATAAGCCGTTGGGGATTCAGCTGCCGCCCGGCCTGGGGAAGGTGCTCCACAGCGATATGGCGGCGTTGGTTCTGGAACTACAGACGGTACTCTCGGCGGCCTTTGAGAGTGAGGAGTACCAATCTCGCCGTCACGTGATTACCGAGGAATTTCGTGAACGCCAGGCTGAGGAGTTCGATGAGCTCCAAGAGCGGGCGGGGGGGGAGAACGTTGCGCTGATTCGCACCCCGAGCGGGAT
>JAGHDT010000312.1 GCA_021159805.1 Anaerolineae bacterium | reverse complement strand
GGCGAACTAACAGTTCGCGCTACGAAGGGCGAAGCCCCCTTCGAGGGTAGGTTGTTGCTTTGTCTCTCTGCGGGGGATGCTCCGCATCGTGTGGGTAGGCTGCGCGGCTGACTGCACGCGGTCGCGAACTAACAGTTCGCGCTACGAAGGGCGAAGCCCCCTTCGAGGGTAGGTTGTTGCTTTGTCTCTCTGCGGGGGTTGCCTCGCACGGCATAGGTTGGCTATGTGGGTGACTGCGCGCGGGGGCGAACTAACAGTTCGCGCTACGAAGAGGCCGGGGCTGTCTGGCCACGAATCAGAAAGCCCCGGCTTTGTGCGTTGAGCTACGCGTTACGCGACGCGGCGGACGCGGAGGGCCACGTACTCCTTGCCGGGTAGATCCACGCGGCAGGTGCCAGAGTAGGTGCCGTCCAGCTTGGTGACGGTCATCTCCCAGGTGTCGATGATCTCCACGGTGTACGTTCTGTCCTCGGGCAGCCGCAGCGTCTTGTAGGCCGGCTGGTGGCGGCCCAGGTAGATCAGGCGGTAATCCTGGTTGCCGCCCTGCGTTAGGTCCCAGGTGATGCTGAGGGGATCGATCTGGGGGCCGGCCTCCATGATCTCTCGCAGGAAGGCGATGCGTGCGGGACTCTCGCCGTGCAGCACGCCGCCCTTCGACCACCAGAGGATATCGTCCGGGTGCACGTAGGTCTCGCCGTGGCCGACGTAGCCGCCGCGCACAGACCCTTCCCAGAAGCGATGCGTCATCTCCTGCGGCGTGATGTTGCCCCAGTTATTGGGGATGTTGCCCTCGTACTGGCACTCGTCGACGACCACGGGCTTGCGGTACTCGTTGCGCCACTGGTCGACGTGCTCCACGTCCGATCGCTGGATGCTGCAGTGCGTGACCCAGGGCTTGCCGTGATCATAGAAGGCCCTGCAGTTGTGGTTGGAGCGAGGGTGCTGGTACGGGTCATATGTCTGCACGATCTTGAAGAAGCGGTCCCAGTCCTCCATCGACTTGGCTTTCATCAGATCGAACTCGTTGGCCATTGACCACCATATGTTGCGATAGGCAGCCAGGCGCGCGATGATGTAGTGGAGGTAGAGGTCGTCGACCTCGGCGTCCATCGTGGCGTAGCCCCATTTGTCGTAGGGGTGGAAGAGGATCAAGTCCGCCTCAATGTTCAGATTGCGCAGGCCGCCGATACAGCGCTCCAGGTGTTGGAAGAAGGCGGGGTTGAAGCGCTCGAAATCAAAGGAGCCGTCCTCGTCTGTCTCGAAGGCGTGGTGCTCTGGCTCGTTCTGGTTGAAGGTATAGTGCTTGGGGAAGGTGCACATACGCAGCTTGTTGAACGGCGCATCCTTGAGCGTCGCCAGCGTCTGTGCCTCTAGCGCATCGCCCTGGTGGTTCCACGCATAGCAGGTTGTACCGAAGGAGAAGTGCGGCGTGCCGTCCGCGTACTGGAAGTGGTAGGTGTTGTGAATGTGTACCGGGCCGTGGTTGCCCTCGCTCGGCGGGGTGCAGAGGAAGCTGCCGGTCTGGTTGTCCAGCGCCGGGACATTGCTGTGCGTGGTGTAGCGCCACTCGCCTTCCTCATCGGGCATCAGGCGAACTCTGTAGATGCCATCGCCGTCATAGAACCCCTCGACCTCAATGGGGCGATGCAGGGTGGTGAATGTCGCGGTGAACGTGACGTCACGGAAGGGGTTTCCGGTGGCCGGTCCCTTGAGTGCCAGCTCGAAGATATCCCAGCGTTCTATTGTTCCCTGTGCCATGCAGCTCACCTTCTCCTAGACCAGCTTGTTGGTGAGCTTGCCGAAGTCACCGACCTCGATGCTCACCACATCGCCCGGTTTCATCCAGACTTTCTCCCGCATGCCCAGGATCACGCCCTCCGGCGTGCCCGTCAAGATAAGGTCCCCCGGCTTGAGGGTGAAGTACCGGCTCACGTAGGCGATGACCTCGGCTACGCTGAAGATCATGTCCGCGGTGTTGGAGTTCTGGCGCAGTTCGCCATTCAGCCAGCTTTTGGTGCTGAGCTGCTGCGGATCACCCACCTCGTCGGCCGTCACCAAGTACGGTCCGATAGGGCAGAACTTGTCTAACGTCTTGCCCAGGAGCCACTGGCTGCTGCGCATCTGGAGATCGCGAGCGCTGAGATCGTTGGCGTTCGTGTAGCCCAAGACGTAATCTAACGCATTGTCTTCCGAGACGTTGACGGCGATCTTGCCGACCACGACCGCTAGTTCGACCTCGTAGTCATACTTCTCAGCCGCACTGGGCAGGGGGACATCCTCGCCGTTCGCTGCGAGTGCATTGTTGAACTTGGAGAAGAGCACCGGGACCTCGGGCACAGCCGATCCTGACTCCTCCGCGTGGCGGCGGTAGTTGAGGCCGACGCAGAGGATCTTCTCGGGATTCGCGATGCACGGGCCCAGCTGTAGGGTCGCCTCGTCAAGCAGCCAAGGGGCATCATCTGCGTCGGCTCTGTCCGCCAGCGCAGTCATTGCCGGCATCGCGTCAATGCCCTGGGCGTAGAAAGCTGCCGGCGTCACCGGGACGTCGCTGCAGCCCAGAGCTTCGGCTGCGGCTGCTACGTCGATGATGCCCTGGCCTGTCTTGATCCCGAGGGCGAGTCCGCCATCAGTCTTGTAGGTGAGTATACGCATGATCTAGCTCCTTGTGGGATTGATTGATGTTGCGTTTGGCAGTGTCTGTCTGTGAATCCATTCCGAAAACAACTCGCGCCAGATTGCAGCTGCTGCGGACCGCGGGCGTCTCGCCCGCATCTTCGCGCCAGTGGGAACTGCGATGTTCGTAGCAGCTGCTGCGCACTTCGGGCTCTTGGAAGCAGAGCGGGCGAGACGCCCGCGGTCCAAAATGGCACATCGCACCGCCATTCCGGAAACAGCCTTCCATGCTCGCCGCTGGCCCGAGCAGAACGGATCCTGCATTTTCGTGCTGCGCGGCGTGTGCGAGCAAACACAGCGTCTCTTTCGAAAACAACTCAATATCCGCTGGGGCTGACGCCAGGCCGAGCAGAATTGGACCTTCGCGTGGACGGGCCTGCTTGTCTGCCGGATCTGGCCGGCGCCATCCTCGTTTCGCGTCACCGTACTAGGCGCTCTCCGCACTGATCCGCCCATCGGCCAATGCCTCACGGAAAGCGGCAATGGTAGCGGCGACACCGGCTTCGAGCGTTGTGTACTCAAACGGGCCCAACAGGGCCTGGAGTTGTGTGTCATCCTGGCCATCCGGGAACGGCAGCGGGGTGGGTTCATAGGTGATGGTGCCACGCGCGACAGGCTCCGCGGCCTCGATTGCGCTGACTACCTCACTCATATCCACGATGCTGCCTGCGATGTTGAAGACATCGGCCCCCTCGAATGGCACATCGAGTGCCTGGACAAAGAGCCGGGCCACGTCCTTTGTGTACTGCATACCGAAGCGTCCCCCGTAGGTGATATGATAGGGCCGGCCCGCAGCTACTGCAAGCATCGCCTTGGTCGGTGTGGAGGTCATACCTTGGTCTCGGCCCGGACCGTAGATCACGTAGGGGCGCAGGCCGATGCTGCTGATGCCGTGGTCTCCCCGGTAAACGCGCGCGGTTGCCTCATTGGCCTGCTTGTAGACTCCGTAGAGTGTGCGCGGATTGAGCGGATCGCCGTGTCGGATCAACGGTTCGGGGTAATCCTCTTTGGGACCGTAGGCCGCCACACTGCTGGCGTAGACCACGCGCGTGAGCCCGGCGGAGCGCGCGGCCTCGAAGACGTTGACTGTGCCCACAACGTTGACCCGGGCGCCCAGCTGTGGATTGGCCTTGCATGCCGGAACCTGGAGCGCAGCCAGGTGGATGATGTCGGTGATTGCGCTGTCCTGCACCAGAGTGGTCAGGCTCTTGATGTCGGTAATATCACCGCGCACGAAAGAGACGCGGGCCAGTTCGTCAGACGTCATCATCAGCCGCATGC
>JAGHDT010000486.1 GCA_021159805.1 Anaerolineae bacterium | reverse complement strand
CCATCCTCCAATTCGTAGATGCGGCGCGTGTCCATGCTGGGACAACACCGCGGATCACCGCCATCGAAGGTGAGCATCTCAAGTGTGAGGCGTCCCGTAAAGACCGCCATCGACCGGGGTACCACCCGCTCCCCCAGAGCCAGTGAAGCCACCGGAACAGCGTGCCCACCACGGCTCGATACTATGTTCAGGTAGAAGTGTGTACCTCCGCCGGCGGGGTGGACAACCAGAAGCACGGCGCCATCATCACGGCGATCGCCATCTAGATCGCCGAACGTGACCATATCGGCCACCGTGATCACCAATGTCTCTGACTCACCGGCCGTGGGCTCACGGTAGATGCCATTCACCATCTCTGCTACGCCGCCATTGGCCCACTCATTAGGGTAGGCGAGGTTCTGAAGCTGCAACAGTGTCAGATCCGGCAGCGGTGTCGGGGATGGCGTACGGGTAGCCGTGGGCGTCAGTGTCGGCAGTGGGGTGTACGTCGCCGTCGGCGTACGCGTCGGCCACCGTGTAGCGATCATCCGCGTTGGACTAACCGTGGGCAACGCCGCAGGTACCGCGGTCTGGCAGGCGGCGAACAGCAGCGTCACCCCCAGAGACGCAGCACATCGACCACGCCATCGGTTCATGTCTCCCCCTGGCTTGAGAGCACTCCGTCTGCCACTATACTCCGGCCAACGCCCACGGCAACCGCGGCCTATCCAACATCGAGCACGACGTCCTGGCGCAAACCGACTGCACTCCTGGCACAAGATCCTGCCGGTGCGGTATAATATGCCCAGTGAGGCCAAGGTGACTCACGAACAGATCACAAGCCAAGGAGTCGATGGATGAGCGAACGGACCCAGATAACCGCACGGCCATACAGACTGCACAACCAGATTCAGAACTACGCTTGGGGGACAAGGGACAACGACGCATTCATCCCACACCTGCTCCAATTCGATCCGCAACCTGGCGTGCCCTATGCTGAGCTTTGGATAGGCACACATCCCAAAGCGCCCTCGCAGGTGGAACTCCCGGACGGTTCGATGATGTTGCTGCACGAATGGATTGCGCAGGAGCCACGGGCCACCCTTGGCAAAGCCGTCAACGCTCGGTTCGGCGGACTCCCTTTCCTGTTCAAAGTGCTGTCGGCAGGGCAATCCCTCTCGATTCAAGCCCACCCCAACAAAGCACAGGCAGAGATGCTCCACGAGCAGGACCCCGCGCACTATCCTGACGACAACCACAAGCCGGAGATCGCCATTGCCCTCGACCACTTGACTGCGCTCATGGGGTTCAAACCTTTCGATCAGTTGGTCGGCACGCTTTCTCGCTATCCCGAGATCGCGGACTTCGTCGGGCGGGAAACCGTCAACCGCATCGTTGCCACAACCGCGCCCTTTGACGTCATCGCGGGAACGCTCACGCGCGAGCTCTTCGCCGAGCTCATTCAGCACGCCATCGAGGACCCGCCAGCATTGAGCGCGGCCGTGGATGCCGTCGCGCAACGACTTACCGGCGCGTGTGAAAATCCGAGTGAGGCCGAAACGTTATTCCTCGAGCTTGGGGACCGCTATGGGAACCAAGACGTCGGGCTGTTCGCCCTCTTCCTCCTCAATATCGTCCATCTCAAATCGGGCGAGGCCCTCTTCACCGAGGCCGGCGTCCCCCATGCCTATCTGAAAGGCAACATCGTCGAGTGCATTGCAAGCTCGGACAATGTGGTCCGCGTGGGGCTGACGCCGAAGTTCCGTGATGCGGCAGCTTTGATCAAGATCGTGGATACAACGCCCCGGATCCCCAAGATCCTTGACGGCAGTCCAACCACGTTGCCCTCCGGGGTCACGACGGCCAGTTATCCCGTGCCGGCACCGGAGTTTGAAATGGCCCGGCTGGTGCTGCCGGCCGGCGCTGACTTCGAGGCGACTAAGGGCGACCGTCCAGCAATCGCTTTGGTAATCCGAGGCAGCATAGACCTGCTCTGGGATGGACAGCATGACACCTACGCGCAAGGTGCATCGGCATTCCTGCCGGCCTGCCTCGACAGCTACACGGTCCGCGCAACCGAGGATGCCGAAGTGATGATCGCCAACGTGCCCGCGGTCTGATCGGCACAGCACGCTATCGCGCGCTTGACCTCACAAACGCCCAGGCCAGTTCATGGAAAGGGATGCCCCATCGAGGCGCTCTGTCGTCTTGCGAGGTATGCTCGCAACTGAACTTCCCGACAGACCAAAGGCCCTGTCAGAAAAGCGCACTGGGAGTCACCCTCACGCAGCCGCGCACCCGGTACAGCCGCCATCAGCTCAGCAGCTCCATCTCCTTACAACAGACGAAAGGCATAGCCGATCAGACAGCCGTGCCGGCGGCTCAGCACAGTCCAAAGAAACGGTACCCGATCTCGCATAGTGAGCCCCCGAACCATGCGCTACTGCCTGCAGCAGCGGGCTGCACCACACCCACCGCTAGTGAGATGCGCTGGTCCCGAAACCGGGTGCGCTTCGATTTGGGGCAGGAGCGAGATGGAGATCTGCACAACCGTGACCCGCTGTCCAAGAGTGTCGGGGCGGAACAGCCGCTGATCAAGCACCCAATTCGTAGAGACGACCCGGTGGGTCGTCTTCTTCGGGCTGCAACCTTCTCTGTCACACCGGTCTCCACGCAGAGAAGATATCCTGTACAGACGTGGCGGTGCCACGTCTTCTTCGAGTTACACCCTTCTCGACCTCACCTGTGTCAGCGGAGAAAGGGCGCCACAGTTCCCAGGAATTCGCCAATCCTAGGGTTCACTGAGACGTCTCTGACGGGAAAGGCAGGCGCGTGCCCAAGTCGGGCACGCTACGGGAGCAGCAACGTACAGCCCGCTGATACGACCGCACCTTCTATCTCAGAAACGCACCCCCTGAAGCCAGAGTGCTTGCCACTCACGCCTGGTCATGCTAGACTGAGTCTGCAACAGCCTACCCATCGACTCCTCTACCCGCAGGAGAGAAAACCTTCGCACACAAAGAGGCGGCTTTATGAAAGCGTGGCGTGAGGACGATGCATTCTGGCATACCCTTGCCCCCATAGTGTTCACCGAGGAACGTTGGGCCGCGGCGCCGGCCAACCGAGACGCAGGCTGCGCCTGAAGCCGAGGCGGCCACGCCGGTAGAGCAATCGCCGCCTATTTGACGCCCAGCATCTTGGAGACAACCTTGGACACCACAACAAGAACGCCCGCCGAGACACGTTGCGCGATCCGCCGCTGGAT
>JAGHDT010000616.1 GCA_021159805.1 Anaerolineae bacterium | reverse complement strand
ATCCGTCAGCGAGAACGCCAAGCAGTTCGCGCTGGCCACCAGCCCTCTTTGGGTCCCCGTGGCCCTGCTCGGACTCAGGCAGCTGGGACGGAGGCGGCGGAGATAGGAGACCCCCTCTCTAACTCTCCCCCCACCAGGATGCCGGGAGGGGGGGAGAGGACCGGAGCGCGTCCGCCGGTAGCGCGGCCCTGCTTCAGAAGCAGACCCCCTCTCACCCCCGCAGGGGCGCTCTCCCCCCAAGGAGGGTGCCGGGAGGGGTGAGAGGAGCGGAGATCCCCTCTCTAGCCCTGCCCTAAGGAGGATGCCGGAAGGCGGGAGAGGAGAGGAGCGGAGACCCCTCTATGGCTCCCACGGCGTGTAGAACTCCATATGCTCCGACTTGATGATCTGCGCCCAGTCACCGTCCGGCGTCTCCTCCTGCCACATCCGCTCATAGGCAGCCTCGCACGCGGCGAAGCTCTCCCAGTCTCGCTCCCACGTATAGACACCCAGCCGGTTCAGCCCTGCCATCACCTGGTAGTACCGCTTCTCCGGGAATCCGCCGACGCGCGACTCCAAGTCAGCCCACGCCTTCTCCCAGGCAGCGTAGTCGGCTTCCTTGCCCGGGAACACCTCTTGCACCCGTCGTTCGAGGAACTTCATAGCGAACCTCCTTCGGTGCCACGTTCGTTGTGACGCCGATCAGCACAGACAACACCAGGATGGACATCGCGCCGTGGTGAGAGGGCGGTCCGAAGCTGTGATATCGCTGAACAGCATCCAACCAAGGAGACGCGGGAGGTCGGAGCTATCCCCGTCATCAAAGTTTGCCACAGCGGTGTTGCCCACTACGTATAGTCTAGCACACCTGACCACCCACCGCAACACGCCCCTCGGCGTAGGCCGAACCGTCGTGTTCGGCCCCGCGTACACCCCCTCACGCACGCTCGCGCGGGACGTCACCCCTTACCCCTGCGGCGACCGCACCATATGCCACACCGGCAGATCCACCCCCGGCATCAGTCCCATCTCCGCGACCTGAAAGCCACGCCGCCGGTAGAACGCCACATTCCGCTCCGTCTGCGTCTCCAGGTAACACGACGTGCCCTCCTGGTCCGCGCGCGCCAGGATCGGCCGCAGAAGCGCACTCCCATAGCCGTGCCCCTGACGATCCGGCGCCACACCCAGGAGCCACAGATACCAATGCGGCACCGTCATCAGACGCTTGTGGACGGCTTCGGTGTGCTGCGTCGCGGTCCAAAGCAGCTTGCGCCTTCCTTGGCTAACCGTCAAAGCCGCCCAGACCAGGCGGAGGCCCGCGTGAGCGATACGCCACGGCGTCACCTCAGTCCTGCCGGGCGGTAGCCAACACGCCACACCGCGGACCTCCGGCGTCGTCAACACCTCGCCATAGTGGCGCGCGTACCCCACCATCCCGCCGAAGATCTTCACCAGCGCTCGATGCCGCGCCAGCGGCTGCGGGATCAGCCCGACGAAGAGAGGGTCAGACTGGAAGGCCCAGGCCAGCATCTCGGCAGCCCGCGGCCGTCTATCCCGCTGAAGTACCACAACCTTGTGTTCCATACCTCACGCCTCCTTGCCCGGCACCCCACTCATCCCGAGCACGTGCCGGGCGGTAGGGTCTTCTCCCAAAGCGACCCTACCGCCGATCCCCGTCGCGAACAAAGGGAGCCGCGACAGTCCGGTCAACCAGCGCAGCATATGCTTTCGGCTTACGATAGGCGTTGCCCCATATCTGCCTTGCCCGGTGCGCCCTGATCGCGCCGAGATCGAAGTCAGCCAGATGAATACCGGGGAGCTCGCCGGCCTCAACGAGGACGGTGTCGCGCGGGCCCTCGGCGTCGAACGCCACGGCATCCACCGCGATCGAATGCCCGTTCTGGTCCGGTGCCGCGTAATTTGTCATCGCGATGCCCACCTCGTTCTCGTAGGCGCGCGTCCGGATCTGCCGCAGCCGGTGCTGCTCAAGCGTGCAAGCATTCGGCACGAGGATGATCTCGGCGCCCTCTAGCATCAGGATCCGCGCGCTTTCCGGCGCCTCACGATCGAAGCAAATCATCGCCCCCACCTGCACCGGCCCGTTACCGGTGTCCAATTCGGCCACGCGGAAGCCGTCGCCCGGCGTGCACGCGCGCTCCATCGAGAAGTCGCACGTATGCACCTTGGCATAGGTCAACGCGATCTCGCCGTGGCGGTCGATGAGTGAGACCGTGTTGCGCGGGGCACCGGGCCATCTCTCCAGATAGGTAATCGCGATGGCCATGTCCAACTCACGCGCCAGCTCACGGAAGTGCATCACGAAGTCGTCCTCCGGGCCCACCGCCGTGGCCTGCCACTCGGCCCGTAGCCGCAGCTCATCCGCGTCGGGCTGGGTGGCGTCGTGGCCCGTCCGCCACACCCCTGGACTGTAGCTCGTGTAGCCGATATTCCACATCTCTGGGAAAAGCGCGATATCGGCGCCCATCCCCTTGGCGCGCCGGCAGTACAACTCTCCCTCCTGCAGATTTGCCGCCTGATCCATCCCGCGTGCCGCCATCTGCAGCAGTGCCACCCTCAGCGTCTGCTCCCGCTCATCGTTCCCAATCCCTGAGTCGCCCATGTCGCGTAGTCCTCTCTCGTCGCAAGACGGCAAACCATAGAGACATCCGGCAGGTGTGCCCACTCAGGGAGTGTGCGCCGGCCCGGAATGCTGATGCCCTCATTGTACTGCCGGATCATCCAGAGCGCACGGACCACCTGGGCTGCGGTCGCTTTGTCAACAGGATCCCGGCGCAGGCGGCGCCCTACGGCCGCCGCCTCCCGGGGAATGAGGGGAAAGCGGCGCAGCAGGGGAGCGGCCCAGCGTGAACTCTCTCCGTCCCCGGCCCCCAACAGAAAAGCGCCCCACCTAAGTGGAGCGCCTCACCGTCCAACTGCAGCGTCCTCGTCGCTCTAATACGCAAGGCCGGCGACCACCGTCGTGATCGCGGCAACATCCTCGAAGAGTGCGGTCGGTGCCAATGCCTCCAAGGCTGCGGCATTGTTGTAGCCCCAGGCTACGGCCCCCGCCGCCATGCCCACATCGCGGGCGGCGCGGATATCGCGAATCTCGTCGCCGATAT
>JAGHDT010000539.1 GCA_021159805.1 Anaerolineae bacterium | reverse complement strand
GGCCAGCGCGCGCGCCTTCAGGAAGGCGTTCTCCGTGTAAGTGGTACCGGTCTCCTCGACCTCTGAGGAGAGGCCGATCTCCTCCGGCAGGACCACATCCACCTTCAGCCCCGCCAACAGCTCCACCCACTCTCGCCGCTTCCCTGCGTTGTGGGTCGCCAATACTATGCGTACTGTTTCAGTCATCTGTGTCATATCCTATCGCTATCTGTATTGTACAGACGCCCCGGTGGGGCGTCTTCTGCGACAGGTACCCTGGCCTGCCACCGGCCTATGATACTCCAGAAGACGTGTCACCGACACGTCTCTGCAACGGCGGGGCGTTGTCAATCAGCGGGGGACACGCCGGCTCTGGTTTGCCCCTGGCGCCCGAGAAGACGTATCACCGAACCTATGTACAACGGCGGGGCGTGGTCAGTCCGCCTCCGCCCTGGCTTCGTCCCGCACCAGCTTTCGCTTCAGACGCTCCTGCCGGTGCTCCAGCTCCGCCAGAACACTGAAACGCCGCATCCCGTCAGGGTGCGCCGCCGCCCGCGCCAGCGCCACCTCCGTGCAGGCCATCGCCTCGCCCAGGTCGCGCACGGTCCATTCATAGTACTTGGCCTGCTCCACCAACGGCGTTACATCCCCAGGCAGCCGGTCAATCCACGCATTCCAGATAGCCAGAGCCTCAGGCCAGGCCTTCCGTCGCTTGAAGCGAACGCCCATCTCCTTCCACAGACGGGCCGCGCAGTTCGCATCCAGCTCGTCGATCTCACCCGACAGCGCCAGCTGCCAGGCGCGGAATGCCTCTGCCTCGCGCCCGGCGCGATCGTACACGCGGCCGATGCCTGCCCACTCGGCGGAGGCCAGTGCCATCTCGTCGGGCCTCTCCACCATCCGCGCGGCGTGGACCAACAACGAGGCCAGGCTGAGCACGTCAATCTCATTGTGGTAGAGAACGCGAACCATCTCCCGCGCATCGCCCGTCGCCAGATAGTGCCGGTACATCCAGGGAATCAGGCCGGAATCCAGATCCTGTTCGGTCCGCATCACATCGAGAATGCGCCGCTCCAGCTCGCCCAACCGGCGCGAAGGCAGATGATCGCGCCACAGCCGGCGTGCCACCGTCAGTAGATCCAAATGCGGCAGCGTCAACGGAGTGAGCGGCATGCGGTTAATCACGTAGCGCGTCTCCAGAAGCGGGACGTCGAACCCACGCCCGTTGAAGGTCACCAAGCCCGTCACGCCGGACAGGAGCTCGGTCAAGTACGCCAGCGCAGCGGGCTCCTCGTCGGGATCGCGCATGAAAATAAGGTGCAGGTCGAAGCCTTCACCGCTCCAGACGCCGACGCCGACGAGGAATGCCAGTGTGCCGGCGCCGCGGGCTAGACCTGTGGTCTCGGTATCGAGAAAAGCGGGCCGGTCGCCCAGGTCGGGCACCCCCAGAAGGTCCAATGCGGTTTCGGGAACGTCATCCAGTCCCGATAAGGCATAGCGCCCATGGGTGTACGCCCGGTCATAATGGCGCAGATCCAGCCAGAAGACGCCCTCGTCCATCGACTTCTCAGCGCCGGGGAGCGCACTCCGCGAGGGTGCCGAAGACTCAGGTCGGCGCACCCCCTCGGGCTTGGGCCCGGCTTTCAGGCCGGACAGCCCCTTGACGACCCCCAGCTTCCTCAGTCGACGACGGAGTGGTTCATCCACACGCTATCACCCTGGTACATATCCGCGCACCCCGCCGGCCTTCAGGAACGCTCAACGTCGCTGTGGCGCTGGATCCTGGCGCCCAAAGGGCGCAGCTTGTCCTCAATCCGCTCGTACCCACGGTCGATCTGGCGGATGTTGTGAATGCTGCTGGTCCCCTCGGCAGCCAGCGCGGCAATCAGCATCGCCATACCGGCACGAATGTCGGGGCTCTCCATCACGTCCCCGGACAACTTGGAGGGGCCGTAGACCAGAGCACGGTGCGGGTCGCAGAGCACGATCCGCGCGCCCATAGGGATGAGCTTGTCCACGAAGAAGAGCCGGCTCTCGAACATCTTCTCGTGGAACAGGATCACACCCTCGCACTGAGTCGCGGCCACCAGCGCAATGCTCATCAAATCTGCGGGAAACGCCGGCCAGGGCGCATCCGCAATCGACGGAATGGCGCCGCCCATATCGTGGACCACCTGCAGACTGATCGGCGGGGACGAAGAGATCGCGCCCTCGCGGTTCAGCGGTGATGCCCAACCGCTCAAAAGTCATCAGAATCATCCGCAGGTTCTCGGGGAACGCATCGCGGATCAAGATCTCGCCGTGGGTGGCGGCAGCCAACGCCAGATAGCTGCCGATCTCAATATGATCGCTGCCGATAGTGAAATCCACCCCGTGGAGGCGATCACACCCTCAATCGCCAAAGTATTGGTGCCGATGCCCGAAATCTGAGCGCCCATCGCGTTCAGCATAGTGCAGAGATCCTGGACGTGCGGCTCGGAGGCCGCGTTGCGCAAGATTGTGATCCCCTTCGCCAACACGGCTGCCATAATGCCGTTCTCGGTCCCGGTCACGCTGGCCTCATCCAGCAGGATATCGGCCCCGGTCAATCGGTCGGTCCACACCTGGAACCGACCCCCTTCTACGCCAACCTGAGCGCCCAGCCCCTGGAAAGCGAGGAAGTGCGTATCCACCCGGCGGCGCCCGATGACGTCGCCCCCCGGCGCGGGTATGTTCAGTCGTCCCAAACGGGCGAGTAGCGGCCCCACAATCAGGATCGAACCACGGATAGCCCGGAACTGCTGGGAACTCAGCTCTGCGGCAGCGGACGACGCCAGATCTTTGGCGTGCAAACGCCACGTGCGCTTCTCAAGCCGCTCCACAGACACACCCAGCGCCGCGAGCAATTCAGCCATCACCTCCACATCACGGATCGCAGGCATGTTGCGCAACGTGACCGGCTCGTCGGTGAGCAGGCACGCAGCCAGCGTCGGAAGCGCTGCGTTCTTGTTGCCGGCCGGTTGTATCTCCCCGGTCAAGGGGACGCCACCCTCAATCACGAAGTAATCGCTTAGACCGATCATCTCTGCCTCCAGAGCTGCAACTCGACGACGTGAATTCACACCTGAGTTCACCCGCGAACTCAGGCCACCGCAATCTCGACCATATCACCCAGATCCAACGCGAGCGCGCGCGCCGCGTGGCCCTGGTTAATCGCGATCTCAAGCAACCCCTCACTGCCGACCATGACCAGGGCATCTCCGGAACTGACTTCGCCATAGGTTCGTACGATGGGTCCCAGATCGCGGCCACCGGCCAACACCCGCACGCGGCGGGCGTTCAGGGTGCGCGACTCACCCTTAGCAAACACAGGATCCAGATGCAGCAACGTGCCTTCCCAGACCAGCCGCCCGATGCTGGTGATGACGTTGCCGAAGCGATCAATATAGAGGACCTCACCGCGAATACGGCGCTCCTCCATGCTCATGCCGGGGGACGACATCCGCACCGGGTGGCTCACCTCTGGACCAAACTCCCGCAACGGCACACCGGCAGCAATGTGCGCCGCAGCCGGCGAGAAGACGTCCCGCCCGTGGAACGTGCTGCTGACAACCGGGCGCTGGTAGTCGGGGTTTTCCAGAGCCACGGTCAGCTCCGCCGGAACTACGTCCCACACGTACGAGAAGACACCATTGTCGGGTCCGACCAGCACCCCCCAGGACGTCTGAGAGGCTATCGCGTGCCGCGACGTCCCCACACCCGGGTCCACCACGACCAGATGCACGGCGTCACCGGGGAAGTACGGCAAAGCTGTCCACAGCACATAGGCTGCCCCCCGCAGATCCTGCGGTCTGATATCGTGCGTGATATCAATGAAGGCAAGGTCCGGGGCGATCCCGGCCATCACACCTTTCATCGTACCCACATAGCCATCCTGCAATCCGAAATCCGTCGTCAGCGTAACAAGTGCCATAGGATCACCTCACTCGGCTGAGAACCATCCGTACGGCCAGGCGCAGCTGGTCGATACCCAGGAGCCACGCCAGCGCCACATAAGCCACAACGCCAATTG
>JAGHDT010000142.1 GCA_021159805.1 Anaerolineae bacterium | reverse complement strand
CGCCAGCAGCCACTGATATGCCCGCTCCGCGCGCGGATCACCGGCGCAGCCGCGCACATAGCCAGAGCGCGCAGCGGCAGCGCGGTCTGGAGGGGCACCATCGAGTACCCCTCGTTGTCGTCGGATTCCTGAGTGCTGCGCGGTGGGCCCCAGGCCCCATCATCGCGCCGGCAAGAAAAGAGATATTCCGCCCCACACGCTACCGCAGGATGCTCAGGACCAAACCCAAGATACCCCAATCGCATCAGCGCCAGCATCGTCATCCGCTGGGCACCGCCGTGCCAGGCGAGGTCTCCACGGCGCCACGCCCCGTCCGCCTCCTGCGCGGCCAGTAGCGGCGCGACCAGGGGATCGGCCTCCCGCAGGTCAGCCAACTCCCGTACCTCGGGATCGTCCTCAGGCCGCCCCAGCAGCTCGTGCAGCACCAGCCACCTCAGGCAAGGTGACCGATCGGCGAGAAGAAGAGGGAGCCAGGTCATGGGAGTCCTCCGAATTCAGGCATTTGATCCACCCAGACCTCCATATGCAGCGTCACGATTCACCATTCACGATTCAGGTGTTCTAGACAAAACACGTGCGCATTCCGAAGCTCCCCACAGGTGAGCAGTTGAATCGTGAATCGTGAGAAACCCCATCACAGCTCTAGACAGCACCAAGCACCTCTCTCAAGTACCTCCCCGTCTCCGTCCCCGCCGCCGCGATCGCCTCGGGTGTGCCTTCCGCAATGACGTGACCGCCGTCGGGGCCGCCGCCGGGACCAAGCTCAACCAGCCAGTCGCACGTCGCCAACAGATGCGTGTGGTGCTCCACGACAAAGACGGAGTTGCCCGCATCCACCAACTGGTGCAGCACCCGGCCCAGACGCGCGACGTCCTCGAGGTGCTGACCCACGGTGGGTTCGTCCAGGATGTAAAGAGTCTCCCCAGAGGACGCTCGTCGCCCGTTGCGGGCGAGTTCTTTGGCGATCTTGAGCCGCTGTGCCTCGCCGCCGGAGAGCGCATATCCCGGCTGCCGCAGCACCAGATAGCCGAGGCCGACATCGCGCGCGGCGTCGAACTTGCGGGCCAGGGTCGGCGCCTCATCAAAGTGCGGTCTGAGCAGATCGTAGACCTCGTCCAGCGTCTTCCCAAGACAGACGGGCAGCGGCACGCCGTGCAGCCGCACATCCCACGCCTCGGGACGGTAGCCGCTCCCCCGGCAGGTCTCACACGTCACGTGGACGCTGGGCAGAAACCCCATATCCAGCGTCGTTGCGCCTCGCCCTCGGCACACGGAGCACTGCTGCCCCAGTGCCTTGGCATCCAGGCCCAGGATCCGGGCATCCTCGGTTTCGGCGTAGATCCGGTGCAGCAGCTTGGTCAGCCCCAGGAAGTCGGCGGGGTCCCTCACACCGGCCTTGACCTGGTCCACCAGCAGCGCACGCCGGGGCGCACCCTCAATCGCATCGTGGTCGCCGGGCTCGACTGGTTCGAAAGCGACAGACGTCGTCTGCTTCTTGGGGGCCAGCACGCGCCCAAGCGTGTCGATCATCAGCGTGCTCTTGCCCGAACCCGACACGCCGCAGACACCGACCAGAACCCCTTTCGGCAGCCGCACGTCCTCACCGCACAGGTTGTGGGCCCGGGCACCCCGAATGGTCAGCCACCCTCGGGGGGTACGGCGACACTCAGGAATGGCAGGCACTCGCCGACCAGTGAGCCAGCGCGCGGTCAGCGTGTCCGTCTGCAGCACCCTGTCCGGCGGCCCCGAAGCCACCACCTCGCCACCCGCAACACCTGGCCCTGGCCCCATGTCGACCAGGAAGTCGGCCGCACGCATAACGCTGGGATCATGCTCCACAACAATCACAGTGTTGCCCTCCGCTCGCAGCTCAAGCAGCGCCTCAATCAGGGCATCCACCTCCGACGGATGCATGCCCCGCGTCGGCTCATCCATCAGCACCGTCAATGACGTCAGTCCACTACCCAGCAGGCCCGCCAACTTCACACGCTGGGCCTCGCCGGCGGAAAGCGTCGCAGCGTCTCGGTTGAGGTGGAGATACCCCAAGCCGACCTGCAGCAGGAAGTGGAGGCGCTTGCGCACCGTCTCAAGGCTCGCTTCAACTGCAGCCGCCGCGGTCGCCCCACCGCCAATCCGCAACGGCGCTGTATCAATGCCGGCCATGACCTTGGCCAACTGCGCCAGCGGCATCTCGCTCACCGTATAGAAGGCCTCACCGGACAGCGTCACCGAGGCATATTCAGGGCGCAGCCGCGCCCCATGGCAATCGGGGCATAGCTCGGTATCGGTGTAGGTGCCGCCGGTGTCCCAGTCTCGCACCCACCCATAGAAACCAGGGTAGCCCGAGCGGTGGGTGCTTGTCGTGCCGTTGCGGCTCTGGTGAGTGACCTCGAGCTTCTCCGGGCATCCAAACAGGAAGGCGTGCTGCGCCTCGGAGCTCATCTCATTCCACGGCGTCGTCGCAGGGTCAAATCCGTAGACCTTGGCCAGCGCCTGTACGACCTCATAGCCACCGTTCATCGGCTTGCAGAGATAGCCCTTGGGGAAGAATCCCGGCGAGTACATCGCACCACCGCAGATGGGCTTGTCAGGACGGATGATCAGCTTGTCGGGATTGGCCTTCCGCAGCGTACCCACGCCATGACACGTCGTGCACACTGCTGCATACACGGACGGAGAGAAGTGACGCGGCGCAGCCACAGGGTACGTCGCCTCGCATACAGGACACCGCCACATCGCGGCACGCCGGCGCTGTGCGAGTTGCCGCCCCGCACTCTGCCGCTGCAGCGGCACGCCACAGACAGGACAGTCACGCTCCCCCAGCCACGAGAAGAGCACAGCCATATGGTGCAGGATCCCGGCCGCCGCACCGACGGTGTTGCGGCGGCCAAACCGCCCACGCCTCCCCCCATCCACCGTCACAGCCACGCCCAGGCCGGATACATCTCTGACCGGGGCTTCCGGCCCCTCCCGCGTCTCCTGGCGCTCATACATAGAGAGTGTTTCCAGGAAACGGCGCTGCGCCTGGGACTGCAGGACGTCACCCACCAGACTGGATTTCCCCGACCCTGATACGCCGGTCACCACCGTGAGGCGGCCTTTGGGGAAACT
>JAGHDT010000156.1 GCA_021159805.1 Anaerolineae bacterium | reverse complement strand
TGGTATCAATCCGGCGCGCGCTGAAGAAGTGGCGGCGCGGATTGCTGCGATTCACTCGCAGGAGATCGAAGTAGGTGTCGTGATTGGGGCAGGCAATCTGTGGCGGGGCCTGGATGGTATCTCACACGGTATGGATCGTGTGCGTGCTGACCAGATCGGTATGCTGGCGACGGTGATGAATGCCCTGGCTCTTGCCGACGCTCTGGAACGTGAAGGCGTGGTTACCCGGGTTCAGACGGCCATTGAGATGCGAGCCATTGCCGAACCCTATATCCGTTTGCGCGCGATGCGGCATTTGGAAAAAGGACGGGTTGTCGTTTTCGGTGCGGGCACCGGGAACCCGTACTTCACTACGGACACTGCTGCTGCGCTTCGTGCAGCAGAGATCGGCGCCGATCTTCTGATCAAAGCCACGAAGGTGGATGGCGTCTATGACAAAGATCCTCACAAAGACGCGAGCGCCAAGCGGTTTGATCGTCTTACGTATCTGGATGCGCTCAACCTACAGCTCAGAGTGATGGATGCCACGGCGATCACGTTGTGCATGGACAATTGTGTCCCTATTGTGGTGTTGAACCTGTGGGACAAAGACAGTCTGGAACGTGTTGTACGTGGTGAGTCGGTCGGTACATTGATCGGCGGCTGACGATGCCTGAGCATCAGGACGATGGCGATAAGCTGACCTTACTCTAGGAGGCCGAGATGATCAAAGAACTACTTTCGGAGACCGAAGGTCGCATGGCCAAGACTGTGCAGGCGTTCGAGATGGATCTACGGAGCGTCCGCACCGGTCGTGCGTCGCCTGCATTGATGGTGCGGGTGATGGTTGACTACTATGGTACCCCCACGCCGCTGAACCAGCTATCTGTGATCTCTGCCCCAGAGCCCAATCTGCTGGTGGTTCGTCCTTACGATCCATCGTCACTTGGCGCGGTCGAGAAAGCTATCTTGCAGGCTGATCTTGGTTTCAACCCAAGTAACGACGGCCGAATCATCCGCATCCCTGTCCCTCGATTGACTGAGGAACGTCGCCGGGAGATGGTCAAGCAAGTCAACCGGCGGGCTGAGGAATCACGCATCGCGCTACGTAACGTCCGCCGAGATGCGTTGGCGGATATGCGTGAATACAAGAGCGAGGGCCTCATCTCTGAGGATGATCTCAGCCGCGGTCAGGACCAACTTCAGGATCTGACGGATAAGTATGTAGCAGAGATCCATGATGTCGGCGATCGTAAAGAGCACGACATTATGGAGATTTAAGTTTTCTGGAGTATAATAGATAGATATCCGCACCAGCAGGCTCGGATGTCTTAGGTGAGCACACGTACCGTGCTTGTGGTTGATCTGACGGTGAGAGGGAAACATTGGCGCCCTCTCGCCCCTCCTCTTGTTTTTCTTCATAGAATCAAGTGATTCAATGGATTGCGTATGAGCAAAGCGGTTGAAAAGACTTACCCACCCCTCCTTAAGTTGCCTCAGCACGTTGGCATCATTATGGATGGCAACGGGCGGTGGGCACGCCAACGTGGTATGCCTCGCCTGCGAGGGCACCGTGCAGGGGTTGAGAATCTGCGCCGAGTCCTGCAGGCCGGTGTCGAATTGGGTGTTCCCGTGGTGACTCTGTACGCGTTCTCGACTGAGAACTGGCGCCGGCCAGAGGTTGAGGTGCGCGGCCTTATGCGCCTGCTGGCCGAGTCGCTAGACAAAGAAGTTGACGAACTGCATAGAAATGGTGTACAATTGAGGCACATCGGGGATTTGGCTCCACTATCTGATATCCTCAAGTCGCGAATCCAAGCGGCGATTGAACTCACGAAGAACAACAACCGTCTGGTTGCTAACATTGCCTTCAACTATGGTGGGCGCCAAGAGATCACAGCAGCCGTCCGCCAAATCGTGCGTGAGCAGATCCCGCCTGAGGACATCACAGAGGATGTGATCAATGCGCACCTCTATACGGCAGGTCAGCCGCCGGTCGAGCTCATCATCAGAACCAGCGGCGAGTTCCGGGTCAGCAATTTCCTGTTGTGGCAGGGCGCCTACGCTGAGTATTACATCTCGCCGCTATATTGGCCAGACTTTGATAAGGATGAGTTCTATAAGGCGCTTCAAGCTTTCGGCCAACGTGACCGCCGGTTCGGTGGGGTGAGCGGTTGAGTCATCGGTAGTTACAGGCGTCAGAATCTGTATTCTGCATTGTCTTCCCCCGGGAACGCCCCATCTGACTGGGGCCTGATCTCCCCATCCAATACCGAACTATCGCAGCATTTTCACAGTTCGCAGTAGCCCAACAGTGGCCGTGCATCTCATTTTAGCCAAGGTGCCCGTTGTGTGGCCGGATGAGTAATCAGTGTAGTCTGCCGCCTTGCCTTTTTGTCACACGGCAGGTAGAGGTTGGTTACTGCGAATTCTCAACCCAGCAGAAAACCTTGGTCAACGAGATAGTGCACAACTCTTCCTATGTCAGGTGGACCCCAGGCAATCGCAGGTGCTGTCAGGTGTTTGTTTGAATCCTGTGATCTACTGTGGGAGATAGTGGTGTAAACCTTGTCCGAAGGAGGCGTGGGTAAGTTGCTCGAGAAGCGTGTGATCAGTGCAGCCATAATGCTGCCTCTTGTCGTGACCGTTTTTGTGATGGGTGGATGGCCATACGTGTTCTTGATTGTCCTGGCGATGCTGCTGGGTGGTCTTGAGTACACGCGCATGTTTCGTCGCCTGGGTTATGTGATGAGCAACCCTCTCCTTGTGCTTCTCATCTTGGCCTGGCAGGCTGATGCTATATGGACGCTGGGAGCCTGGCGACTTCCTCTTGTAGTCGGGCCTATGCTTGTGGTGAGTTTGTGGGCGCTGTATCAGGCCAAGGAGAAGCCTGACCAGCACCGTGCCGTCGAGCTCTGGGCGCTGATGCTGGCTGGTGGCATGTATATCGGTTTGGGTGGCGGCTATCTTATCGCGTTAAGAACACGACCAGATGGTCTATGGTGGCTCTTGGTGACGTGTGGCGTGGTTTGGATTGGTGATTCTGCAGCTTATGCCGTGGGCCGTCGAATTGGACGTCACAAGATGGCGCCTACGATTAGCCCAGGGAAGAGCTGGGAGGGATATGCCGCCCAAGTGCTGAGTGGCCCTGTCAGTGGGCTCTTTCTGGCGTGGTTGAGTACGCAGATCGCGGGGAGTGCGCATGGGCTGGTGCTCTGGCACGGTCTCGTACTGGGGCTTGTGGTGAGTGTTTTTTGTCCCGCCGGCGACTTTCTTGTGTCGATGATGAAGCGAGAGGTCGGGGTCAAAGACACAGGCAGTCTGATTCCGGGGCATGGCGGTGTTCTGGATCGTGTGGATAGTGTCCTCTGGGCCGGAATCCTTGGTTATATGTTGGCCACGCTGCTCGCCTAGATGAGACAGTGTGATGGGTGTTGGTTGGTAGCGTCGCGACACGGGTGGTTCACCAGTGATCGCATTTCGAATCAGAAGACAGTTATGGTTAGAGGGTAACCATTCAGGAGGAAGAGCGTGGATCCGGAAGAGCAAGTGCAAGTTGGGGATGAGATTCGACCCTCGGAACCTATGGCCGAGGAAGCGAAAGTTGAAACCTTGGAAATGCCCGAGGGCGAGGAGATTGTTGAGGCAGCACCGGTCAGTGGCAAACCGCGGCCGGACCTGAGACAGGAACCGGAATCCGACAGCCTTCGAAAGATGGATATGGCGGATATGGAGCGCATGCGACTACAGGAGCTGCGTGAATTCGCGCGTGAGTATCACGTGTCTGGCTACAGCGGTCTCAAGAAGGATAACCTTATTCTTCTGCTGCTGAAGGCAAAGGCAGAGCGTGAGGGATTCAGCTTTGGCGGTGGGATTCTGGAGATCACGGGCGAGGGGATCGGCTTCCTGCGCTCCTCTCGGTATGCACCCGGTTCAAACGATGTCTATGTCTCTCAGAGCCAGATTCGGCGCTTTGGCCTGCGAACCGGCGATATGGTTGTTGGTCAGGTTCGGCCACCTAAGGACACGGAGAAATACCGCAGTCTATTGCGCATCGAGGCTGTGAATGGCATGGACCCTGAGCTAGCGAAGCGTCGTCCGCGCTTCGAGCGACTGACCGCCATTTTCCCCACCCGGGCCTTCAATCTGAACACCGGGCCGCGGAAGATCACCCAGCGGCTTCTTGAGTTGGTGGCACCTGTCGGGTTCGGTCAGCGTGGTTTGATTGTCTCACCGCCCAAGGCCGGCAAGACGACCGTTTTGAAGGAAATAGCCAATGGTATTTCGCTCAATCACCCCGACGTACATCTCATTGTCCTGTTGATCGGTGAGCGTCCTGAGGAGGTCACCGATATGGACCGCTCCGTTGACGCCGAGGTGATCAGCTCGACCTTTGACGAGACGGTGGAGCATCAGACTCACGTTGCCGAAATGGCTCTTAGCCGTGCCCAGCGTCTGACCGAGATCGGGCGAGATGTCGTGATCCTGATGGATAGCCTCACACGACTGACGCGTGCCTACAACTTGGTTGTGCAGCCTAGTGGGCGCACACTCTCCGGTGGTTTGGATCCGGCAGCGCTCTATCCACCCAAGCGTTTCTTCGGCGCTGCCCGGAACCTCGAGGAGGGAGGCAGCCTGACTATGGTGGCTACGTGTCTGGTCGACACGGGCAGCCGTATGGATGATATGATCTACGAGGAGTTCAAGGGCACGGGTAACATGGAGCTCCATTTGAACCGGAAGCTCGAGGAACGTCGTATCTTCCCAGCTTTCGATATCATCCGGTCGGGCACACGTCGCGAAGAGCTATTGCTGGATAAGGAAACCCTTCGCAAAGTCTGGCTGATGCGCAGGATGATCTCCCAGTTGATGACCGGGACGCCGACGACCAAGGGGTACGACCTCACGGCTGCCCATGAGGCGCTGCTGAATAGGATGCGCAAGACACGCACCAACCGGGAGTTCCTGGACGTTCTGACCCGCGATCTAGGATAACCTTGCTGTACGATGACCTGGGAGACAGTGGAGGCTCCCAGGTCACTTTCTTGCCCTCCTATCTCCCTGCTGAGATACTGGCGTGCAAAGAAATTTGTCCTCCGGCGGGATATAGGGTTGACAACCGCCATCCATCCGATACAATTGTCGAATGGGTGATCAAGTGACAGAGCGACACCGCCCGGAGCAAGGTAAGCTAAGTATTCTCTTGGCGGTGATCTTGACAAGTGTGACGCTCTTTCGTTTTGTGGAGCTGCCCACGCTCAACTGGGGGGCGCTCCAGATTCTGGGATCTCCGCTAGGATTCACCTTCGGAGGGGGAGCTCTCTTGATTCTCCTCGAGGTGGGGCTGGTGGCCACCGGGACATTGTCGATCCTTCAGGACCATCCCCTTCGGGAAAGCAAGGAACGCCCACTTGTTCTTGCCCTGATAACGCCTTCAATGGGGGCGCTATTGGTATCAGTGTTCCTCATTCAGGCCGCCACTTGGGCCATGTGGATGGCTACCTTGATTCTGGGTGGTGCCACTATCGGGTTTCTGGTGCATTTGAGCTATCAGGCGCTATCCCCGCGGAGTTCCACGTATCCGGGAGCCCGCACACTCCTCAACGTAGTGGACTACCTGGTGGGATTTGTGTTGTTCAGTTTGATTCTTGGCCAACAGGGACGGGCCTTGATTACCGCGCCGGGTGTGTTCTTGCTCAGCGGGTTGTTGATCCTGGATCTCTTGAGCGCTACAGGTGTTCAGACCAGTCAGGTGTTGCTCTACAGTGGTACGATCGCTGTGTTGGAGGGTGAACTTGCCTCGGTACTTGGGTATTGGCCGATCTCGACGTGGACGGCCGCGACAATGTTGACGCTAGGGCTGTACGTTTGGAGTGGAATTGGATACCAACATCTGCTTGGCCGATTGACGCGGCACATTATCGTTGAATTCGTCGTGGTCGGCCTGGTGATGTTTGTTCTGGTTCTGTGGATGCGACTGTAACTTCTTCGATCCGATCGGATGTATCATGCTTTGCGAAGAGCTGGGGTTACAGTAGTTGGGAGTGGACTGTGGAAAAGAAACCAAGTGACGTAATCAAGCAAAAACTAACGCCCCGTCTAGCGCGACTCGAGGAGTTGGCCTACAATTTCTGGTGGTCGTGGCATCGTCCATCTCGTGACCTCTTCAAACAACTCGATCGATCCCTCTGGACCACGACTCGTCACAACCCGGTGCGGATTCTCAGAGAGACTCCCGATGATCGAATTCAGCAACTCACGAAGGATCCTGCCTTCCTGCGGGATTTCGATGCGGTGCTGTTGGAGATGGACCGGGATATCAAAGATGGCGATCTTTGGTACCGGCGAACGTACCCCGACATCTCCGAATATCCTATCGCGTATTTCTCAGCCGAGTTTGGTCTACACAGCTCGCTGCCGATTTATTCGGGTGGCCTGGGAGTGCTGTCCGGCGATCACACGAAAGAGGCGAGCGATCTGGGGCTGCCCTTTGTCGCCGTGGGATTCCTTTATGAGCAGGGATACTTCCGCCAGCGTCTGGACCACAGTGGGTGGCAGGAGGCGATCTATCCGCTGATGAATCCGGATGAAGTGGCGCTGCGGCCCATAATGTCTCGGGAGAATGCTGAAGGCACCGTTTCGGTTGACGTCGGCGACCGCAAGATCCACCTTCAGCTGTGGGAGGTTCTCGCTGGACGTGCGCACCTCTATCTGATTGACGCGAATGTGGATTCAAACCCGCCTTGGGATCGACAGTTGACGGCCCGCCTCTACGGCGGCGATCGTGAGATGCGGATACAGCAGGAGATCCTATTGGGCGTTGGTGGGGTTCGCGTACTCCGTGCCTTGGGTATTGAGCCGCGCGTCTGGCATATCAACGAGGGCCATTCTGCTTTCATGGTGCTGGAACGGTTGCGTGAGTATGTCGAGCAGGGCTACAGTCTTGAGGATGCTCGCGAGCGCGTGCGTGCTGGCACGATTTTTACCACGCACACGCCTGTTCCCGCCGGTCACGATGCTTTTGATTTCGGCCTGGTCGACAAGTATTTCCATAGCTTCTGGCCGCAACTTGGCCTTAGCCGCGATGACTTCCTGGCACAGGGAAGCCATGACTCGGGCTACGGGACCGCTTTCAATATGACCAAGTTGGCCCTCACGATGTCCGGGCGTGCCAACGGGGTGAGCAAACTCCACGGCGAGGTGAGCCGGCCCATGTGGCAGAATCTATGGTCGGACCGCAGAGAGCAGGATGTGCCGATTGGCCACGTGACCAACGGCATTCACCTGTCCTCCTGGACCGGTGAGGCCATGCACCGGCTCTACCGAAAGCACATCAGCCCCGACTGGGTGCGTCATCAGGATGATCCCTGGATGTGGGGACGCGTCGAGGAGATCCCCGACGGTGAGCTGTGGGAGTCCCATACCTACCTCAAGCGCAAGATGTTCTCCGCAATCCGAGAGCGGGCCCGGCAGGATTGGATCTCGCGGACTGTGCCTCCGGAGCAGTTGCTGGCGTCAGGCATTTTCTTGGATCCGGATGCCCTGGTGATCGGATTCGCCCGCCGCTTTGCGACCTACAAGCGCGGGACCCTAATCTTCCAGGATATCGAGCGACTGATGGCGCTGGTACACGATCGGCACCGCCCGGTTCAGTTCATCTTTTCCGGCAAAGCGCATCCGGCTGATGATCCGGGCAAGCTAATGATGCAGTAGATCTACAATTGCGCCCGTGATTCGAAATTCGGCGGGCGTATCGGTTTCGTCGAGGACTACGATATGCACATTTCGCGCTATTTGGTTCAGGGCGTGGATGTGTGGCTCAACACGCCGCGGAAACCCAACGAGGCAAGCGGGACCAGCGGCATGAAGGCTGCGTTCAACGGTGTTCTGAATCTGAGCATCCTGGATGGCTGGTGGGCCGAGGCGTATGACGGACGCACTGGTTGGGCTATTGAATCAAAGGTTGAGGCTCACGATGAAGCGGCCAAAGATTGGGTGGATGCCGCCGCGCTCTATTCTGTGCTGGAGGAAGAGGTCGTGCCTTTGTACTATGATCGCGATCGAGACCGCATCCCGCGCGGGTGGGTGGAGATGATGCGTGAGGCTATCCGCACCGTGGGGCCGCAGTTTTCAGCACGGCGTATGGTGAAGGAGTACACGGAGCGCTATTACGTTCCTGCGCTGCGAGATGTTCTGGCGTTGGCAGCACCAGCTGCTGGTGAGCCCAACTGTGAATAGCTGCCGCCGCCACTGATTCGCTTTCACCTTGATGACGCCGCCCCAACCCGGGCGGCGTTCTGTATTGATGCTAATAGGCATCCAGTTCCCTGAGGCGTGTGTCGTCAATTCCGAAGTGGTGCGCGATCTCGTGGCGCACCACGTGCTGTACGAGGTCGCGTACTTCCTGCGACGTGCGGCACTGCAATTCAATGGGATGCTGGAAGATGCTGATCTTGTCGGGCAGTATCAGCTCATAGTGGCGCGTGCGTCTTGTCTGGGGGATGCCTTCATAGAATCCCAGAAGGTGAGCTGGGTGCTGCTGGCCGGCCCTTGCCAACACCGTGCGGCTGGGCCAATCCTCGACCACGATATCGACGTTGTCAAGTTGGTCGCGGATTTCTGACGGCAACCCCTCGATTGCCTCGGAGACGAGGCTTCGGAATGTAAGTCGGTCCACGGCCATACTATAGCATAATCATCCTTATCTTGATATCTACGCCGATTCTGCTATACTAGATATGGGGATGATCGGTTTCGACGGGGGAGGCTGGCCGTGGGCTGCGAGCCGGGGAGGCTTCGTCTCCGTAAACCCAGAAGCAAAACCATAACTGCCAACAATATGGCAAACAATTGGGCACCGGTCGCCGTCGCTGCGTAAGCAGTAGGTGACTAAACCCAAGACCTGACCGGGTATCCGGTCACGCCCCTTCACCATCTCGCATACGTGGTGGAGCAAGGTGAAATAAAGTAGGCGTGCAGACTGGCAGACGCCGATAGGCCAGTTCAAGACCGATCGGCTTAGCGCGGATGGGCGTGGTCGGCAACGACCCCCGCGCAAAACTAAAATCGTCGACTACGCTTGTAGATGCTCATCGTCGAATTCTTCGGACGCGGGTTCGATTCCCGCCATCTCCACTAGCAAGGCCGGTTGGTTTGCCAACCGGCCTTCTTGTATAAGAATGGGGGGGGGCCAAGCCACCATAGTGATATGGATCCGTGGGGAAAGGGGAGGCACCGAAGCCCCGGACTTTCCTTGTGCTGTATCCTGTGCGAGGTGACTATCTGGTCGGGCTGCCGGAGGTCTCAGTTATTTGGGTGTGTCATCCTATCCGAAGATCATGCTGATAACAGGCGAGCGCCAGGCCGGCAAGACTACCGCTCTGAAGCAGGCATTGACGGCAATCCGTCAAGCCGGGTTATCTGTGTCTGGACTGTTGACCCAACGCACCGGCCCCCATGACTTGGAGGTCCGGGAGCTGCATACTGAATCAGCCTACAAGCTGACCGATCCATTTGATGCCTCGTCTGCCACGCCTTTGTGCCACTTCAAGATGAATGCCAGGGCGATGGCGCGCAGTGCCCGTGCGCTGGCCGGCAGTTTCCCAACACAGGTCTTTGTCCTGGACGAGATGGGGCCGCTGGAGTTTGAGCATCGGCAGGGCTGGGTGGATGCGCTCGCACTATTGGCGCGTGAGTCCTACACGTTTGCTGTGGTGGTCGTGCGGCCCTCTCTGGTGGGACAGGCCGTGGTGGAGTTGCCGGCACCTATGTATTCGGTCGTGCACGTCACGTCTCACAACCGTGAGGGGGTGCCGGCGTTGATAGCGGATGAAGTTATCTCCGCGTGTGCCCGGGCAGCCGGGGGAGAGAGGGAGACTGTATCATGAAGCCCTGGCCTGTTGTGGGGCATCAATGGGCGGTGCAGGGGCTGCGTCAAGCGGTGGTGCGGGATGAGATTCCACATGCGCTGCTGATTACCGGTCCTGCAAGCGTGGGGAAGCACACGCTTGCGCATCAGCTTGTCGCTGCCATGCTGTGCCAGGCCGATAACGACAAACCATGCGGTACGTGCCTGGCATGTCGCAAATTGCGGTCCGGCAACCACCCGGACTATCTGGTGGTGGAACCTGAGGGTGCCACGGCGCGCCTCAAGATCGATCAGATCCGCCCGGTGGAGCGCTTCTTGGCGTTGACACCCAAGGAGGCCACTCGCAAGGTTGTGCTGATCAGCGATTTTGAGCGCGCGACGATCGGGGCGGCCAACGCACTTCTCAAGACGCTGGAGGAGCCGCCCTCCTATGCGCACCTTATCCTGTTGGCGACCGATGCTGATCTTCTACTGTCCACGATTGTCTCGCGCTCCCAACAGATCGTACTGCGCCCATTGCCAAGCCGGTTAGTGGCCGAGGCACTGGTTTCGGAATGGCTGGTGGAACCCGGCCTGGCAGAGCGGCTGGCCCGTATTTCCGGCGGTCGCATGGGCTGGGCGGTGCGCGCTGCGACACATGCCGAGACATATGAGCGGATGCAGTCCACGCTGGAACTGCTGGTTGCGATTTTGGGGCAAGATCTGCCGACAAGGTTTGAGACGGCCAAGGCATTGGCGAGTAAGAGCGATGGCTTGGCCGAGACACTGGAGACCTGGCTTACATTCTGGCGCGACGTGCTGCTTCTGCACTCGCACAATGACGCGGCGCTGATGCACGTTGAGCATCGTCGGACGCTGGAAGCAGTCGTCGGTGCGACGGATGTGCGGCGGACCGTTCAGGTGTTGTCTGCGCTGGAGCATGCGCAGTTAGCGTTGCTCTCCAACGCGAATAGGCAGCTGTTAGTGGAAGGTCTGTTGCTAGATATGCCGGAGATAGCGGCGGCCTAGAGTGGGGGGGGGCATAGCGAAGCCCGATTCGACCGCCAGACGCATGGCTGTGCGTTCCTTACCATACCATCGATGAGTACTTCAGCGAATGACGGAATGCAGGCGATCTCGATGTTGTCAAGTTCCAGGTATCCTCGGGCGATGGCAATGGCCTTCACTGCTTGGTTGACAGCTCCTGCTCCGATGGCCTGGACGTCGACCCGCCCTCTTTCCCTGATGATACCTGCGATAGCTTCTGCAACGGAGGTTGATCGAGAGTTAGCCACGACTTTGACCAAATCCATGCAGGTCTCCCTGCGTGCAGCTTTGGACATCCAGACAACTTCATTATGCAGTTAATGTTGTCCTACGGCAAGTAAACGTGCTTGACTTTGGTGAGGGCGTTAGTAACAGTGACCTTTGCGAAATTTGAAGTCACGGTTTCGGTTTGTTTCTGTGCCAAGACCCGAGACCTGCCGCGCTGATATGCGGCAGTATCGGGCACGGCGATAATGAGGTCGTTGAGAGGGGGATGGTGTCTTGATGATTGAAGCAAATGGGGTATTGGCCTATGGGCGCTAGACGGCCCCACGTATTGGTTACAAATGACGATGGCGTCGATGCCCCCGGCATCGATGCGCTGGCGACGGCCCTTGGTGACGTGGCCAGGGTCACGGTGATTGCTCCTGACCGCAACTGGAGTGCATCCGGACACGTGAAGACGATGCATCGCCCGCTGCGCGTGCGTGAAGGTCGGTTGGCCGGCGGGGCCCCAGTTCTGGTGACAGATGGCGCCCCCTCAGATGCGATCGCTCTGGGTCTGCTGGGTATCGTGGCCGACCCGGTTGACCTGGTGATTGCCGGCATCAATCGCGGCGCGAATTTCGGCTACGATATTACCTACTCCGGCACGGTGACAGCTGCCATGGAAGGTGCCATCGGAGGATTGCCAGCCTTCGCAGTCTCTCTGGACACTTACGAGAGTGTCGCAGACTATTCGGTTGCCGCGGACTTCGCAGCATATCTGGCGCAAGTTGTGGCCCGGCAGGGCTTGCCGGATGGCGTCATTCTGAGCGTTAACGTGCCGAATCTGCCGTTATGCGAGGTTCAGGGCGTGCGTGTGACGCGGATGGGGCGGCGTGTGTATCGCGACGCTCTGGTTGTGCGAGAGGACCCCTCGGGTACGCCCTACTATTGGATTGGGGGCGATCCTCCTACGGGCGTCATGGAGGAAGGGACCGACTTCACGGCGATTGCACAGGGCTACATCTCAGTGACGCCCATCCATTTGGACTTCACGGCCTATGATCTCCTACAGCCGCTGGCGGCGTGGTCTTTCGGAGAGTGGCGGTGAGCTGTGTATCGCTATGTCATTGCCTATAAGCCGTTCGGGGTGTTGAGTACCCGTCAGCGAAGTTCCGTAGGCCATGAGAATCTGATCGACATGGGAATTCCTGCTGACTTGCAGCCAGCGGGGCGGCTGGATCTGGATAGTGAAGGGCTGTTGCTGCTGACCAATGATGGGCAGACGCTGCACCGCCTTACGCATCCTGACTTCAGCCACATCAAGATCTATGCCGTACTTGTCTTGGGGCTGCCTGGGACCGAAGCCCTGACGCTGTTGCGCGAGGGGGTGGAGATCAAGTTGGGTCGAACTCAGCCGGCCGACGTGGAGATTCTCGCCGGTGAACCCCCGCTTCCACCCTTTATCAAGCCGCTGCCCTCTCCGGAGAAGACGTCCTGGCTGCGCATCGGACTTCGAGAAGGCATGAACCGTCAGATCAAGCGAATGACGGCTGCGGTGGGGCACCCTACGGTGCGCTTGGTGCGGGTGGGGATCGGTCGTGTGGCACTCACGCCGGATCTGGTCCCTGGTAGGTGGCGTGATCTCAGCACTGTTGAACGCAACACCCTACTTGCCGATGTGTGGCCGCGGGGCCGGCACACACATCGACATAGGTAAGTCTTCCTCTGGAGGTCCTTGTGAAGCTATCAGTGATTATCCCGGTATATAATGAGATCGAGACGATCGAAGAGATCGTGGGTCGTGTGCGAGTGGTTGCTCTTGACGTTCCTGTGTGGTCGGACCACGCCAGTGACTCTGTGATACATCTCGATCGCGAGATTGTCATCGTTGACGATGGGTCTACCGATGGCTCGCGCGACTATCTGGATACGCTCCGCGACGAACCCGACGTGGTGATCGTCTTCCACGAGAGAAATCAGGGCAAGGGCGGTGCGGTCAGGACTGGACTGGAGACCACGACCGGGGATATCTGCCTGATACAGGATGCCGATCTGGAATATGATCCGCGCGACTATGTCAAGCTTCTGCAGCCGATTCTGGAGCGCCGCGTGCAGGTGGTCTACGGATCACGATTTCGCGGTGGACCGACCAAGGCGATGTTCTTCTGGCACATGCTGGGGAACCAAGCACTCACGTTTGTGACCAATCTTCTCTACAATACGATCCTGACGGATATGGAAACGTGCTACAAAGTCTTCACCCGCGAGGTGGCCGACAAGCTCGACCTCAAGGCGAACGGCTGGGGCTTCGATCCGGAGATCACGGCGCAGATTCTGTTGAGCGGGTATCGCATCTACGAGGTGCCGATCTCATACAGTGGGCGTGAGTTCGATGAGGGGAAGAAGATTTCCTGGCGGGATGGCTTCACGGTCCTATGGACCCTGGTGAAATACCGGGTCCTTGGGTACCGTCATCCGGGCGCGCGTCACCCTGAAGCTTGACGAAAGACCGGAACAATGCCACAATGTTTGAAGTGAACCTAACCCGTGACTGCTCATAAGTGTCCCCTGTAAGATATGCTTGGTGAGGGTCTGGATCCTTGACGGTCTTCAGTTTTCCCACGATCACGCGTCCCATCCGGCATCTGCAGCGATACCGGCGGATTCTGACCGTCTTCACGCGCCACGGATTTGGTTTCGCGATCTCCCAGCTCCCTTCGGAGCCTTTCTGGCTTCGTGATCTCACTCCTCTCCCCAAGCCGGAACCTGCGTCGCTTCCGTTTCATTTCCGCCAGGCGCTTGAGGAGCTGGGCCCGGCCTTTGTGAAACTTGGCCAGGTGCTGAGCACGCGGCCCGACTTGCTCCCCCCTGACTACATCGCCGAGCTCACCAAACTCCAGGACGAGGTGCAGCCGGTTGTCTGGGCAGATATCGAGAACGTCCTCCGGCAAGAGCTTGATGCTCCGCTGGAGGATGTTTTTGATGAGATCAACACGGTGCCCTTGGCGTCGGCATCCCTGGCGCAGGTCCATCTTGCGAAGTTGTCGACGCGTGAGCGCGTCGCGATCAAGGTCCAGCGCCCGAATATCCTGCCTACGCTGATGACGGATCTGGAGATTATCCACGATATTGCCCGTTACGTACAGAACCATACGCCGCTGGGCAAGGTCTACGATCTTGTCGAGATCGCCGAGGATTTTGCCGACACGGTCAACAGCGAGCTCGACTACGTCTCGGAAGGGCGGAACGCCGATCGTTTTCGAGAGAATTTCAAGGATGTGCCGGGGGTTCATATCCCGTGGGTGCACTGGGAGCACACGACTAAGCGTGTGTTGGTGCTGGAGTACATTGAGGGGATCAAGATTGATCAGATCGCAGCGATTGATGCTGCCGGCCACGATCGTCAGGCGATTGCCACCCATGCCGCGAACATGATCATCCAAGAGGTGTTGGTGGACGGATTCTTCCACGCCGATCCACACCCGGGCAACTTCATGGTGATGCAGGACAATGTGATCGGCGCGATGGACTTCGGTATGGTCGGTTATCTCAGCCGCGCTGACCGTGTCAATCTGATCCGTCTCTACAATGTGGCCGTCCAACTCAACGCTAAAGGTGCGACTGAGGAGTTGATCCACATCGGGGCGGCTCCCCCTGATGTGGACCGGAAGAACCTTACTCGTGACATTGAGCGGCTGCTGAATCACTACAGTGGGCTGCAGCTGCGAGAGATGCATCTCCAGGAGGTTATGGAGGACGTCATGCCGGTCGTCTTCGAGCACCGGCTGAAACTACCCAACAACTTCTGGCTGTTGGCAAAGACCTTGGCGATGATGGAGGGGCTCGGTCTGACGCTGGTCCCCGAATTTGATATCTTCGAATTCTCCAAACCCTACGTCAGCAAGCTGATCCTGAGCACGGTTGTACCAGACTGGAACTGGTTGTCCGACACGGTCCGGCGGGGGTTGGCGTGGATGGACCTGTTTGAGGAACTCCCTCACGCCGGGCAGCTGCTGATCGACAGGTTGGAGAAGCGGGAACCGGTACTGCTCTCCTTTGACCAGGCGAATCTAGAGACATTGGATCGGCTGTTCACACGGCTTGCGCTGAGCGTGATCATTGCCGGCATGACGATAGGGTTGGCCGGACTCATTCCGGTGGTCACCAACACCAACTGGGTGGTACAGGCCATTGTCATCCTCAGCTTCATCCTGGTGCTGTTGATCGGCGCACGGGTTGTCTGGTCCATTGTGCGAAAGCGCTAGGGTGCGTCCCAGGATGGGCAAAGCGTACCCCGCTGGTCTAGTGCCATAGATTAGTTGCTCGGGCCTTCCGCTATGTTACAATGATAGATATGGAATACGAAAACCACCCTCTACTTCGTGTGCTCAATGCCCAACAACGGGCCGCTGTGACCGCTTCTCTGGGACCGGCGCTGGTGATTGCCGGCCCGGGCTCGGGGAAAACCCGTGTGCTGACGCATCGTATCGCCTGGATGCTGTCAGAGCTGGACGTGGCTCCCTGGCATGTGCTTGCGGTGACGTTCACCAACAAAGCCGCTCGCGAGATGCGGCACCGGCTGGACCGTATGCTTGGGGATACGTCAACGCGTCCGATGACTTTGGGGACATTTCACGCAACGTGTGCGCGTATTCTGAGGCGCGAGGCCGAGGTACTTGGGCTGTCGCCCAACTATCTGATCTTCGATACCGATGACCAGTTGACGGTGATGAAGCAGGTCGTCGCTGACATGGGCCTGGACGACAAGCGCTATCGCCCTCGATCGCTTTTGAATGCTGTGTCAAGTGCGAAGAACGAGCTCCTCACGCCGGAGCACTACCCGGTGCGTACGTACTATGATGAGATTGTCGTACGTGCTTACGTGTCGTATCAGGAGGGCCTGCGCAAGAATGACGGCCTGGATTTTGATGATCTGCTCATGGAGACCGCTCGACTGCTCCAGACAGATGAGGCGCTCCGCGACCGGTACCGGGATCGCTTTCGGTATGTCCTGGTCGATGAGTTCCAGGACACCAATATCGCGCAGTATGTGATTCTGAAGCAGCTTGCCCTGGGGCATCGGAGTCTCTACGTGGTTGCCGATGAGGATCAGTCGATTTATTCGTGGCGGGGTGCGGATTGCCGCAATATTACCAGGCTGCGGGAGGATTTCCCGGAAGTGCATGAATTCCTGTTGGAGGAGAACTACCGCTCCACGCAGGTTATCCTGGATGGGGCGCAGGCGATCATCGCCCAGAATCCTGACCGGACGTCAAAGTATCTCTTCACGACCAAGTCCGGTGGGTATCCGGTGGTGCTCCACGAGGCCTATGATGAGCAGGAAGAGGCCGACTACATTGTGCTGGAGACCCAACGGCTACTGCGTACGGGCTACAAACAGAGTGACGTTGCGGTGATGTACCGGACGAACGCCCAGTCCCGGGCTCTTGAAGAGAGCTTTATCCGTCACAATATTCCGTATCGTCTGATTGGGGCGACACGGTTCTATTCGCGGAAGGAGATTAAGGACGTCCTGGGATTCCTGCGGTTCATGCTGAACCCTGATGACGACGTCAGCTTTATGCGGGTGGTGAACGTGCCGCCCAGGGGCATCGGTGCCGGGACGGTGGGCAAGGTTGCTGCCGAAGCGCAGAGATTGGGCACCAGCCTCTATCGGGGATTGGTGTCGCTGGTACGTTCCGGCACGCTGCGCAGCCGTGCCGAGCGTGCGCTGACCTCCTTTGCGGCATTGGTCCATCAGTGGACGGTGCTGCGTGATGAACTCAGCGTCGCACGGCTGATCGACCGGGTGCTGGCGGATATCAATTTCGAGTCCTATGTACGTGACGGCAGCGATAAGGGGGAGTCGCGCTGGGAAAATGTGATGGCGCTGCGCGCCGTTGTGGCGGAAGCGTCCACCGTTTCTCTGGTGGATTTTCTCACCGATGTGGCTTTGGTCGCGGACGTGGATGAACTGGCCGATGAAGTTGACGCGGTCACGCTGCTGACGCTCCACGGCGCCAAAGGACTGGAGTACCGTGTTGTCTTCCTGGCCGGTCTGGAAGAGGGACTGCTCCCCCACAGCCGTTCTGTTGACTCTCCGTCGGAGGTGGCCGAGGAGCGACGTCTGTTGTACGTGGGGATGACGCGTGCGGAGGAGCGGCTCTATCTGACCTATGCTTTCCGCCGCGGGTGGCGCGGGTATCGCGGCAGTGAGCCTTCTGCGCCCTCACGGTTCCTCAAGGATCTGCCCGCCGAGGTGCTCAAGCAGCCGGAAGACCGCCAGCACCGTGGCGCTAAGCCCAGCTGGTCGGTAACCTCGTGGGGTACGCAATCGCGTGACCAGCGCACCGCTGAGCCCCTGCCTGAGCTGCGCTTCAAGACCGGGCAGCGGGTGAAGCACACGTACTATGGCGAAGGGATGGTACTCGAGAGCGAGTACGAAGGGCGTCAGGAGATGGTGACGGTGGTTTTCGGCAATGGCATCGGTGTGAAGAAGCTGCTGAGCCATATGGCGCCGATGGAACCGCTGCCGCAACACTGAGACAGGCAATTCGTGGCTGGGGTTCGGCTATCCGGATGGTGTGCGGATTCACGAAACACCCGGGAGACAAGAAATGAGCTTTCAGATGGTTTCCAGGCGTAACCTGACTCTAGCGAGTCTAGTCGGAAGCTCCCTGGTGGTGGTGTGCCTGGTATGGGTATTGCT
>JAGHDT010000374.1 GCA_021159805.1 Anaerolineae bacterium | reverse complement strand
TTCGAGACCATAGGAAGCGGACACCCACTGACTGCCCACTCTCGCCCATCTCCGAGATTCCCGCGACGCCCCTCATCCCTGGCGGGATCAGGGTCGGTATGTGCATTTCGCGCACAACCTCGCGCGACCACCTATACCACGTCGCGCGTTGCGCGGCCTCAGCGCCCTCTTCGAGCGAGACCACTCGGCCAGACGGCACAGGAACGATGTCGATCCACGGACCGGTATCTGGAACGCCAAGCTCCAGTCCACCCGATGTGTATATACGCCTCATACGCTCTCCTTTGGACGCAACCGCACTCTCTCTTGCTGATAGCTCTCTTCGGCGGAGACCAACCGTCCGTGGGGATCGAAACAGAAGTGCGCGCCGTGCAGGGCGAACTCGAACTCCACACCTTGAGGACCGTTGCGTTGCTTCTCGAGTCCCAAGCGGATCATCGTTGCCCCTTGGCCAGCGGCGGAGGCCGATCCCCGATTTAGGATCAGGGCGGTATCGGGCTGGTACTGCATCAGCGACGGTCCCCACAAGTTCTCCAGGTGAACCCTCTGTTGGCGCAGGGCCTGCTCGTCGGCGGCGGCGACGGCGACCACGATAGTGCGATGGCGGATTGCCGTGGCCTTCAGCGCCTTCATCACCACGCTGATCCGCTCCTTGTCCACCGGCAGCACGCCCATTGGGTCGGGGCGCACAGGGACGATCTGCACGTAATCGACGAAGAGCACCGGCGAGGTGTACCCCTTGGAAACGGCGTCGGCGACGAACATGTCCAGTACGTCCACCGTGGTATGCACGCCGTCGCCCATGACCAGCCAGATGCCGTCCATATACGTGGACAGCCGTCCCCACGCTTCACGCGCGGAGGGCAACTCCAACAGGACGCGGTCGAAGCTGCGCTGGGGGTCGTCCCCCTGACGGACCATGACGTCTCGAAGCGCCGGCCAGGTCAGGGGCGGCTCACGTTGGTTCCAGAACGATTCCATACACAAAAGGCGGAAGAAGAGGTGAATGGGGGAGTGCTCGTAGCAGACGATGATGGCAAGTCGGTCCTGCAGCGCGACGGAACGCGCCATCTGTAGGATAGAGACCGTTTTGCCTACGCCCTGGATACCTCCCACAAGGACGAGATCCTCGACATGGAGGCCGCCGCTGAGATATTCATCGAGCGGTGTGAAGCCGGTGGCCGCTGGTTTCAACGTGGCGGAGAATCCCTCTCGGATTCGTGAATCCAGCATGGAGGCCATGTCCGCCAAAGCAACGGGCTGTTCCACCGAGATGGGATAGACGACCTCATCGTATTTGGTTCGTCGTCGCATAGCTACTTCTCCTGCCACGACCACTCTTCGGTGAAGGCAAGCCGGAGGACGGTGAAGAAGCCGGCCAACAGCGCCGCGTACTCCATGTCGAAAGCGACGCCGCCGGTAATCGGGCCATTCGTTTCTTCGACGAAGCGCCATTCCCAAGACGCCCGTCCCAGATTCGGGTACCATTTGGCATCTAGGAACGTTGGCCGTCCGAAGGAGTCCACGACGCGCACCTGGAAGAGACACAGAGCCTGGTTCATGTTGTCAGGATCCACCTGAGCGAGGAGAGCCTGCTGGACGGCGGCCACGTCGGCGTTCTCCGGCTGGGTCAAGGGACGCTCTACGCCGTAGGGGTGGGAGGTTGGATGAAGGGCCGCCAGGGAGTGCACCACGAACGTCAGGAAGCCGTGGAGCAGGTGAAGGCCGTTGGGGGAAAGGGTCATCCTGGAGGTTCGAGCCCCATCGTCGATGCCCAACCCGATGATCTCGGCCTTCTCGAGGGCGGGATAGAGAATGACGCCCAAGGCATCGCCGCCGGGGGTCTGGCCGGCAGCGAATGCATACTGGCGTTCGCCTGACTGCACATGCCGTGTCACGTCGGCGCGCAATCGCTCCACGGCGTCGGCGAACGCGCCTGGATCAGGAAGCTCGACAACGTGCCTCACGAGCATGAGAGGGACTACGACGTTCTCGATGCAGGTCGTATCGCTCTCCTCCAGGGCGCCCCTGTCGATCAGGGGAACGAAGGGTTGGTCTGCCATGAACGAAACCTCCTAGCTAACTTCATCAGCTTCGGATTCAAGGGATCGAGCAGCCTCATGGGCTGACGCGCCGTATTGCTGCAACTGCTGGCGCAGGGTCGCGGTATGAGTGACGGCGTAGACGGCGCGGGTCGTACTGACGTCGGCGTGCCCCAACAGCGCCTGGACGCTCTCCAAAGGCATGCCGTTGTTAAGAAGCTGAGTAGCGCGATAGTGACGGAAGGTGTGAGGTGAGGTGGATTCGTTCAGCCCCAAAGCGCGAGCTGCGCTCTTGACGACCGACCACACAGTCGTGCGCGTGATGTGACCTACGGACAGACCGTTATGAGGTACGAAGAGCCACGGATTCTGGTCCGTCCGCTCGGCCAGGTAAGCACGGATAGCGGTCTGCGCGTCTTCCGAGAAGAATAGGATGCGCTGTCGGCCGCCCTTGCCAGTGATGAGGACCTCGCTGGCGTAGCCGTCCTGAACCTGCTCTCGAGTGAGGGAGACGATTTCTCCAACGCGGGCGGCGGTGTCGTAGAGGGTATGGACGATGGCGCGGGCGCGGAGGAGAACGAGGCGTTGTCTGTGCAATTTTTGTTGCGTCGCAAGGCTAGAGCCGGGGTCTGGGATGGGGAGGGGGAGCGTGTCGTAGTAGGCGACGATTTGGGGGGTCCGCTCATCGACGGGACGTCGCAGGTAACCGTTGGAGCGACGCCGCCCTCGGTGGACCGACAGGCGGTGCTCGGCCAGGGAGAGGGAGAAAGCGGGGGGAAGCTGCTGTTTTGCGTCCAACCATACCAGGAAGCGGTGGACGGCGGCGAGGTAGAGGTTGGCGGTGCGTTCGGAGTAGCCGCGACCCCGAGGCGAGAGCATCCAGCGGAGGAAACTGACGAGAGAGTCAGCGTCCAGGCAGTCCAAGTCAGGTTGGTCGTTTTCTGCGACGAAGAAAGCGCAGAAGGCGTCGAGGCCACGCCGGTAGGCAGCAGCGGTGTTGGGCTGGAAGGCGGACTCGGCCAGAAACTGTTTTATGGTCTCTTGGAGGCCCATGTCGTCATTTCTCCTGACTATCCAGGGAAAATTGGTCGGTTGCTTTTCGAAGCGACGGCGTCGCGGTCGTTGGGGCCGGCAACGGTGGAGGAGCCACCGCTCGAAACGCCGCAATAGGATTCGCACAAGAGTACGAGTCGTTCGTTTGGTTGCACTTTCACCTCCGCAAGGGTGGGTGGTGGCGCTTTTCTTTTTTGCCCTACAAACGACATAATATACATTATGTCAAAGGTGTCAGAAAACGGCCTCTGAGAGGCGCTCTTTGCTACCCAGATATTTCTTCACCTGCATCGGCAGAAAACGTCACGGAGGGCCTTTCTTTTGCATCTCCGAGCGTTCTAGCAAGCGCGTCCAGTATGCGTGGTGCAAGTCGCGCTTCCACCCATGCCTTTGCGTGAGGGTCTCGAAGGACCACTTCGTAGCCCCCATTGCGTTTGGTCAGCCGCGATCCCCTCAGCAGACGGTCGAAGGTGACCCGGGCTAGACGCGTTTCCAGATCCTCGAGCGTCGTGCGCCAGAGCGTGTCGAGCTCTGGATCCGGAGCGATATTCGCCGCCGATCCATCCTCCTCCACAACACGCAGGCGGTGGTAGATCCCGCGCTGTCGCAGCGCCGCGCGCAAGGCGTTCTCTGTTCGATGCAGCCAGTCTCGCGCGCTATTGGTCACGGGTTTGACGACGATGGGTCCTTCGTCTCGCAGCACGTGAACGTCCAGCGTTGCCGGGTCGCCGTGCAATTCGGCGATGACCTCGTCGATCAGGGACTGGGTAATTGTCTCGTCACCAAACGGTCCGGCGGGAAACACATCGGCGAAATCATTGCACCAACGATCGAACAATTGTGCTAGTTCGGGGCGTAGCGCGGTTTCATAGTCGCCGCCATATTGCGCTGCGCGCCACAAATCCCGCCAGTCGGACCGCGTCAGTTGCGCCCAATCGAGGAACCGTGTTGGCGGGGGAACGTCGGCGAGTAGCCGATTCACCACGTAGCCAGCGGCCTTTGCTGGGCTATCCAACCCAGGTTGGGTCAAGGCGTAGAGCATCCAAGCGCGGATGTGGTTGGCGTCCAGGTTGCGAGCCAGAATTTGCTCACTGGCAGGTGGCCCGATGCCGAAGTTTTCCAGGAGCTGAGCAGCAGCAGACGCGCGCGCGTGCTGCTGCTTTAGTGCTTTCTCTCCTGAAGTGCTTATATGAGTGCTTATAGTACTTATATGCAGTTCACCAGTGCACTTCTCCCTGTTCACCAGTTCACTTCTCAGCAGTTCACCAGTGCACTTCTCTCCCGACCAGCAGTTCACCAGTTCACTTCTCAGCAGTTCATCAGTGCACTTCTCCTCCGACCGGCAGTTCACCAGTTCACTTCTCAGCAGTTCACCAGTGCACTTCTCCTCCAGCGTCTCTTCCGCCTTGCCGGAGGGGCGCTTGAGCCCCTTCTCGCTGCAAGTTTTTGTTGCAAACGCTTCGTCTCCCCCACCCTCCTCCGTCGCGCCGGCTGCAACATTAGTTGTAGGCGGCTCGTTTTTCCCTTGTCTCGCGTCGACCCAGGCGACAAGCGGTTCATCAGTTCCTCTCTCGCTTACCCCGTCGCTCAATGCACCAGCATGCAGCAAAGCTTCATACTGCTCTCGGTCTTGGGGCGTGATCGGATCGACCAAGTTCACTCGAAAGAGCGGAGCGTTGCCGCGTCCGGCTCGTTCTATGCGAAAGAAGAGCCTAGACTCGGGGCGCATCTTGTCGATCTCTTTCAACCAACGCGCGCTAACCTTCGTGGCCTTGGCCAGCTGTCCAAACGTGAGTGAATCGACCACGTCGCGCCGCGTCTCCGCGTTGTGGAAGCACAGCGACCGCAGGTACACCACGACCAACGCTAGCTTGTGTCCGAGCTCCGGTAGCCATCGTCGGCGGAAATACTGCGTCCCCACATATCGCTGCCGGACGAAGGCGTTTTGCACATCGCTGCACAGGCTCAGGAACTCCGTTCTCTTCCTCGCATCTATGGGCATCTGCACGCCCAACGCTCGCACGACGTCCGCGACTGTGGCATAGAACGCTTCTTTTCTCCAACTCGTTGGAGGCGTGAACCTATCGGCGTGTTCGTTGCACAAATCCAAAAGCTGGTGTAAACTACGGGTGCTGAGCTCTCGGAGCGCCGGTTCGACGACCTCGGCTGGCGCTCCGGGGCGTTCTCCTCTCTCTAGCAGATACTGAGCCACCCCGCGCTGATCGACCGGTGCAAGCGGGGCGTCCATGACCACTGTATAGCGGTTAGGCGGCTGAACCAGCTTGCCGTCGCGCGACCGATATCTGGGGCGATGCCGCACGGTCTCCGTGCTCGGGACGCGAACCCAATGGCAGAGCAGCGATTGGGTGTAAGGTCTGCCGTGCAGATAGCGATGGACGGTGGCCTCGCTCATTGCAGCCGCCTCGGCCAGGCGGGGCCGGCTGACGACGCACCAGTTGTTGCCCTTGGGATTGCGATAGGTCTTTTGCTGAAGCGTCACCAGCAGCCAAAACGCGGTCGCGCCAAGAATAGACGCCCAACGGCGAACCATGTAAGTTGGTATGGCAAAGACAAAGTCCGGTTTGACCACGGCGTTATAGGCGTCTAGGCGCACGCCTTTCAGATCATATGTGTACTCGATACTTTCAGTCGTCATGCGAGCCCTCCGTCGTAATCCTCCAACCCAACGATGCGGAGAGGCTCACCCCAGCGGTCTCGGCCAAAGGGACGTCGAAACAGTTGTCGGCCCGCAGGTCGTAGACGCCGGGAGCAACCTCGACCACTGCGGTCTCCCCCGGTTCGATGATCGCTCGGCCCAATAGATTGCCGCTCCATTCACCAGTGCCCGCCCGCGCGATGTAGACGCCGCAGACGACTTCCGTGCTTTGATTGGAGACTTTCAAGGCGACCGTGGAAACGATCGGAGATGCACCGCGCGTCGGAACGGCGATTGGATGGAGATTGCCTTGTTCTCCGTCCACCGGAATGCAATGGGCCAGGAGGAGCGATACGATCAATAGACAGACGGTCGTGCCAACGTCTTTCAGCCTCATCATCATGATCCTTTCTTCTCCTCGCTTGCAGCGACCAACGTGGCGTCCAGATCGTCTAGCGCGTCCAACCCGTCGGGCGTGGTGCAAAGCTCTCGATAGGGACAGCGTAGGCATTCCCTATCCGTCGCCGCCATGCGCGGCAAGAACACGCCACACTCGATGCCCCGCAACGTCGCGGAGATCACCGGCAGGAGCCGGTCAGCGTCGCCGGTCGTGAAGACCGACGCAGAAAATCCCGTGAGCATGTGGCGGTAGACGACGTACCATTCTCCCCCCCACCCTGTGCTCTCAGCATTCGCCAGGGCAACGATGCTAAGATGGCGTGAGAGGAACAGTTCCGATGGGCAATACGGCGAATAGCCGTGGAACTCCGCCACGGTGACTTGGTCTCGTTCCAGCACGACCAAGGACGCGAGGCCCTCTACGGTGATCCCAGCAGTGAGCGAGATCTGGAAGGGCCAATCGAGGAGCACTTCCCGCTGCCCATCGCATTCAGGGCCCACATACCGAAGCGCTGCGAGAACGGTGTCGTCCAGCGCTGCCGGCAGATCATAGTCGCTCGCGCTGGGAATAGTCACATCTCGCCACGCCTCTCTGAGCTCGTCAACTGGGAGGTCTTCGTCATGCCGCTGCGCCCTCATCCGAACGTATCGCGCTATGAGCGCCGGCGTTTCGGGAGGGCAGCGCCAGTCATCGGCCCAGGCTTGCCAGGCGGCGAGGCAGCCGTCGACAAGAGATGCAGCTCGTCCCTCGTAGTAATGCCGAAGACCTTGTTGGAGGGCAAGCCTGGGCAGCTCCTCTGTAATGACTGGCGCTTCGATGTGTGCCCGGTAGCGCCACCAATACCGTAGGGGGCACTGGGCATAGGTCAGGAGCCGCTCCAACTGAATCCTCTGCAAATCGAACCTCCTTCGAGCTAGATGGGCCTCCTGGCAAGGAGCTTGAGTTTGGCCTCCACGTCGCGCCAGCCGCGCGGGGCCAATCCCAACCGCTTGCGCAGCGTTTCCGGATCGACGCCGGATTTGAATTGTTCAACCGCGAAAGTCCAACGCAGTGTGTTTGGCGTGAGCGTACGGTGAAGCGACGCCTCTTCCCCGACGCGGGCCACCCAATACTGGAGGATCCGTCGGGAATAGGGCAGAAGCCGACTCTCACCTGGAGGCAGGGGATGATGTTGTGCATAGCGACGCATCAAGTCAGACAGAGCTGGGGGCGCCAATAGCGTCCGCCGCTTGGCTTGATGTCGCTGCTCTGAATAGCGAACGTGGACCACGGGGCGCAGCGGATTGCTGACGTCGACGTCGTCGAAGTTCAAACGTTGGACCTCGCCGAGGCGCAGCCCCAAGTCAAGGAGCAGCGTGATTAGGAGGGCCGGGCGGACATCCGGTTCGTCAAGCCTAGCGGCCTTCTCTGCGACGATTCGTCGGATCCGTTCGGCCTGCGCCTGGTGCAAGACCACAGGCAGAGGCGTTTGCGCTTTGGTGGGATACATATCGGCGGCGATGTTGGCCGGGAGAATCCCCGCCTCGTAGAGCGCCAGGAAGAAACGACGCACCGCCGTAAGCTTGACCTCTGCGGTCTTTGGGCTTTGCGCCTTCTGTTCCACCCATGCCTGGAACCGACGCAGGTCGTCGGGGGCGATCTGGGAAAGGGTCCTTGACGGGCCTAGATACCGCGCCAACAGTCGGACGGCCTTGACGTATGTCTTGCGGGTGTTCTCCGCCATCCCCAGCCGCGTCAACTCCTGGTCGAACCAATGCGCAGCGAGCGCCAGAGAACTCGCCGCGTCGAGAGGGTGATCAGGCACGGCGGCGACCGGGACGGTCCAACGTCCCTGCTTTGAGGCTGGGAACCGAAATAGAGGCGGCTGTTGAGCTTTTTCTCCCAAGAATTCATCGTGCGTCATGAGTTGTCCTTTCTATCGTCGGATTGCGTATAGACCGTGAGCCTGCCCTGACCCCTCCTTCCCTGTTCTTGCCAAAAAGGAGAGTGCGCAGTGCGGGCAGGCTTTAAGTCTATGTGCAGTCCGTTCGGATCTTCGTCATCGTCGCTCCAACGATCGTCGTGAGATCCCAAAACCGCCGGGCAGCCTGACGCAAGGCCTTTGATGCGTTAGGGAATGCGCAGACCTCCACCTGGACCCCAACGCCGTTGAGCACCTTCACCAACCGCGTGAATCCCCCGTCGCCGCTCAGCAGTAGAATGCGATCCACTTGCCCGTTGTACGCCAAGAGAAGCGCATCGATCGTGATGTCGCGGTCCACAGCCGTCTTGCTGGGATTGCCTTCTTCAGCCGAGACGATCACCTCGAATCCAAGATCCTGCATCAAGCTCATGAAGTTCTTCCGCTTTCCATTGCCGGATCCATTGGAACCGCTGGGGCCAAGATAAACACGCGCCGCTACCACTTCGCGTGCGTAGGACAATCCACGCACAAGACTCCCATCCGGATGTCTTGGCCCCCCTCTGGCCGCCCATGACAACAACGCGCCGTAATCGACGATCATTCCATATCGCCGGCTCGAATGCGCGATATTGTTCCCGTCCACCAGAATGGCTACACGATCACCCACGACGCAAACCTCCGATCATCCTTCATTCCTTGATCACCAACGTTTCTAGCCATACCGACTCTGGAGCCTCGATTCGATATAGCCAGCAACCCTTCGCCGGCTGTCGCGGCACCCATGCGCCTGCGGGGGGAATTGCGACAGCAGCCACAGGCTTTCCGTCAGCGTCAAGCAACGTCATCCCGCCTGTAGCGTCTCCGTTTCCGCGCAAAATCACCCTTAAGCGGCCAGGTGGATCGCACACCGGAACCAACCACAACCGCGAACGGACAATTTGCTCGAACTGCAACGGCTTCGACTCGACCGCGAGCCGACACGCCGAGCGCACTACCAGCGCCCTGCCTACTATCTGAGGTTGCAACAGGGGGGCCGCCAACATCCTAGCCGGCCGATCCCCAGGCATCCGAAAGGAAGCCGTCCACCTCGCTCCCGGCGCGAAAATCTCTACGGAGCACGAGACTGAATCAAAACTTAGGCTCCGCATCGACAGAATGCCGGGAAGGACCATCACCTGTTGCTCATAGACCTCGACGCCGTCCTGTGAGGGCGTCGGAGTGAACCGAACCGCGCTCGGCGAGACAAACACCCCATTCGAGATTGGCTCGCTCGCCGCAACCACCTTGCCCCCAGGTGCAGCTTCCCTGTTCTGTCGACTCGGAGTGAATGCGATCACCGCAACGCTCGCTCTTGGCGTTGCTTGATCTTGCACAGAGGCGTCGACTGCGGCGGCTGTCGGAGAATGCTTCGCAGGCCATCGTGTGCTCCCAGCCGCCGCGCCGACTAACCCCAGTGCAAGCACGGTCACCACGACGCCGGCCGCCAAACCGACGGCCCCTGCACTCTCGATGAACAATCGCCGCCTCGTCGGTCCTGCGAAAAATACAGGAACGCTCCTCGCCTCCTCCCGCCCGCGTCTCACCCGCCAGACATATATGCGACGGCGTCGCACGAACGCCCAGGCCGCAATCATGGCCTCCAACAGCGTCCGCCCTTGCATCCGCACAAACATCAGCGCCAACGGCCCTACGACTGCCGGGATCCACAGCCAGGCGCGCAGCCAGAGTGGCAACGGCGACGCTGCTATCGCCGCCGCAAAGGCGATGCTGATGACCGATACGAGAAGAAACTTAACAAATGAACACGATAGCGGAATCCGGAAGGGTATTAGTCCATTCATCGCATTACTGTTCCTCCTAGACGCATTGTTCTTGAGCACACATTCCACGTCCGACAGGGGTCTGCTGAACATCCTTGACGCAGAGCCGTCGATAACTATCCTCTAATCATGAAGTCTGAAGCGATAGACGAGTAGCAAAGAAACATTGGCTTCTTCTCCGAGAACTGTGGTGTGGTTAGTATTCCGATCGTGCGTCATCGGGGTGCCTGGTTCGCACCTGGCATTGCACACATCAATCAGTAGCGGGAGAAGATAGATGAACAACTTACCACGTGACAGTATCCATTCTGCTCAAACACAACAGAACCTGACAGAGGCTCGCTCCCTTGCGGAGTGCATTGATGCGTATCTGAGTGATTGCTATGGGCTGAGTCCAAACACGCAAAGGCTCTATGCAAGACAGCTTGGCCGTTTCCTGGAAGCGGTGGGGGATCTCCCCATTCCTCAGTTGGGCTCGGACCAGGTCCGTCGCTTCATGTCCGGTCTGCGGCGTCAAGATGGCAAGAGATACAGTCCAGCTTACCTGGATCAGGTCTATCGAACTCTACACACCTTCTTCGAATGGCTGGTCAGGGAGCGCGAGTTGGACGAAAACCCTATGCGCCGCGTGCGCCATGTAAGAGTCCCAAAACGAAAATCCCCAAGATTGAGGCTCGAGGAAATCCAACAAATGATCGAGGCGGTAAAGGCGACAGGTCAGCCCGAACGAAACCTCGCCGTCGTGTATCTGATGGTAGGATCGGGCTTGCGCAGAGGAGAGGTGGCCGGTCTTAGACTGAGAGACGTGGATCTCGAACGTGGAGTGGTGCGCGTCCTCGGTAAGGACCAGGAAGAGCGGGAAGTTCCTCTCAGTTCTGAAACTGTGGAGTCGATAAAGAAGTATTTAGAGATACGACCCGCAGTTGATAGCGACCGGCTCTTCCTCACGAAGTCCGGCGGTCCGATGACGGTGAACGCCCTCAACATCTTCATGTACCGATTGAAGGCGCGAGCCAAATTGCCTCAGCTTCGCTGCCATCTGCTCAGGCATACGTTCGCCAATCACTACATCGCCGCCGGCGGATCCCTCCGCAAGCTGCAAAAGATCCTCGGACACAGCGACGTCCAGACGACTGCACGGTTCTATACCGATCCAGAGCTCTCTGAGCTTCGAGAGGAACACGCCAGAGTCAACCCGTTGGCCCAAATCCACAGGAATCAGATGAGCCATTAGCCAAGCAGTTGATGCCGCTCCGGGGAGTTTCTCGGATGAATCTAGCGCGGCTAGAGATCCGCGCTTGTGCTCAAACAGAAAAAGGAGCGGGGTTTGCCCAAAACCTCGCTCCTTGCCTGTCTACCGTAGAAGTCAAAAGAAGTCAGAGCGGGTGAGGGGATTCGAACCCCTGACATTCAGCTTGGGAAGCTGACGTTCTACCACTGAACTACACCCGCAACTGCTGAAATTATAGCATAGCTCTTGCGACGCGCAAGGCGCGCCAACCAACCCCACCACCCCACAGACGGTATTCAAGCGTATCAGACCCACTGGGCCACATCATGCTCTCCCAACGCCCGCCGAAGCAAGATGAGACTACCTCACTCTTGTGACGGTCTTCAAAAGC
>JAGHDT010000411.1 GCA_021159805.1 Anaerolineae bacterium | reverse complement strand
GGCCTCACAAATCGATGAGATTCCCGGCATCGGGCCGGTCAGGCGCAAAGCACTGCTCAAGCACCTCGGGTCGTTGCACAACATCCAGAGCGCCACGGAGGAACAATTGGCGGAGGTGGCCGGCATCTCGGAGGTGTTGGCGGGGAACATCCACGATCATTTCGAGATGCTGCGGTTGGTGAAGGAGCAGGAGCAGGAGAAAGCGGATAGCGGCGGATAGGGGGCAAGCCCAAATAGGCAAATCACAAATAGCAGAGGTCGCATATCGCAGTGTGAGGTTGGCGCAACGAGGTGACGGGCTGTGATTTGTGACCCAGATCGGCAGATGAACCCCCGGGGCTCTCAGGCCACCGGGGGTTTCTTGTTTCTCTGGCTCGCAGGTTGCAGGTGCGGGCGTTGCTATGGGCTGACTATTCCAGCGCTCGATCCTTGACCGCCGCCTGGGCCAGGGCCACGAAGTCCTCGACGGACATAGCGCCGGGGCGGGCACCGCTGCGCATGCGGAGGGCGATCTGTCCTGCCTCGACCTCACGATCGCCGATGATCAGCATATACGGGATCTTCATCAGCTGTGCATCGCGGATCTTGGCGTTCATGCGGGATGAGGAGCTATCCGTGCTGACGCGGAGGCCGGCCTCGCGCAGCTGATCCTCCACCTGCCTGGCGTACTCGATGTGCCGGTCGGCGATCGGGATGATCCGTGCCTGTTCGGGGCACAGCCAGACCGGGAAGGCGCCACCGTAGTGCTCGACCAAGATGCCGAAGAAGCGTTCGATGGAACCGAGCAGCGCACGGTGGACCATGTAGGGGCGGTGTTCCAACCCATCCTCACCCACGTAGGTCATGTCGAAGCGCTCAGGCAGGTTGAAGTCGAACTGGATCGTCGTGAGCTGCCACAGGCGGCCCAGCGCGTCCTTGATGTGCAGGTCGATCTTGGGTCCGTAGAAGGCGCCGCCGCCCTCGTCGACTTCGTACGCCAGACCTTCGGCGTTGATGGCCCGCTTCAGCGATTCCTGCGCCTGCTCCCACCGCGCGGGATCGCCGACGGCCTTCTCCGGCCGCGTCGCGAGGTAGGCCTGGATCTCCTCAAAGCCGAAGGCGCGCAGCAGCGCGAGCGAGAAGCGCAAGACGCGCAGGATTTCGGATTCGATCTGGTCCGGTGTACAGATGATGTGAGCGTCGTCCTGCGTGAAGCCGCGCACGCGCATCAGTCCGTGGAGCACGCCGCTTTTCTCATAGCGGTAGACCGTGCCCAGCTCGGCCCAGCGCAGCGGCAGCTCGCGGTAGGAGCGCAGCGACGTCTTGTAGATCAGGATGTGGAAGGGGCAGTTCATGGGCTTGAGGTAGTAGTCCTGCCCGTCGACATCCATGGGCGAGTACATGCTCTCTTTGTAGAAATCCAGGTGGCCGGAGGTCTCCCAGAGCCAGGATTTCCCGATGTGCGGCGTAACGACGAAGTCGTACCCGCCGGCCATGTGGCGATCTCGCCAGAAGTCCTCGATGATCATGCGCATCATAGCGCCGCGCGGGTGCCAGTAGGCCAGACCCGGCCCGGCCTCCTCGTGGAAGGAGAGCAGATCCAGCTGCTTGACCAACTTCCGGTGGTCGCGCTTCTTGACCTCCTCCAGCCACTTGAGGTGCTCTCGCAGCTCCTTGGGGCTGGCCCACGCCGTGCCGTAGATGCGCTGGAGCATAGGGCGGTCGGCATCTCCGCGCCAGTAGGCGCCGGCGACGCTGAGCAGCTTCACGGCCTTTGGCCTGATGCGGTTGCTGTTTTCGACGTGCGGGCCGCGGCAGAGGTCGATGAAGCCGCCGCTCCTGTAGATCGACAGGGTCGGTTCCTCATCCTTCTTCTCGCCATACTCATCCGTGCCCTGCTCCAGGATATCGTCGATGAGCTCCAGCTTGTAGGGCTGGTCGCTGAAGAGCTCTCTGGCCTTGTCGGGCGATACTTCCTCATACTCGAAGTCGACCCGTTCGGCGATCAGCTCGCGCATGCGGGCCTCGATCTCCTCCAGGTCCTCCTGGGTGAGCGTGCGCGGCAGGTCGAAGTCATAGTAGAAACCGTTCTCGATCGGCGGCCCGATGGCGATCTTCGCCTCGGGGAATTTCTCCAGCACTGCTGCGGCCATCATATGCGCCGCCGAGTGCCGGATCCGGTACAGATTGCTGGCGTGATACTCCTCTTTGCTCATGTTGTCCATTGTCTCATCTCCTTCGTTCGGAAGCGCAAATCACAAATGACAATACAAAGTGCCCCACATCCTCTTGGGACGCGGGGCACCACGTGGTTCCACCCAAATTTCCAGGAAAATGGCCTTCCACTTGCCGGGACACTCTTATCGCTATAACGGGCGAACCCGGAGTGACATACTCGATGGGCTTATCCAGCCCCACCTTTCAGCCACCCACTCGCGGGGGGTTTTCGCCGGGTTCCTGCGGAGGAGGCTCTCAGTCGGTGGCCTCCGTTCCCTGTCACACTTCGCCGGGTACTCGTCCCGCTCAACGCTTTAGCGTGCGTCAGCCGGAATCCCAGCTCACGCATTAGCTTACCTACATTATAGGCGGACGGGGAATCGAAGTCAAGTGGCGAAGAGGGAAAGGACAGGGTACAAAGGGATGAGGCACGATGGGAAAGGGAGAGAGGGGCTGATACCAGCCTTGTCTCCCTCTCCCGCATCTCCTTAATGCCTACTCCCTTGTCCTCTACTATCGCCCTGCCGCGCTACGGATACCTCAAGATCTCAGCCGCAATCCAGCAGGCCTGGTCGTCCGTTGAGGTTGCGCCGGCCTCCACCTGCAGGATCATGGCCGCGCTCTCACCGGCATAGGCCGAGAGATCCGCGCTGAGGACCTCGATACCCTCGCCGTAGGTATGGGGCTCCGTGAGGATCCATTTGCCGCCCGACTCGCTCAAGATGGCCATGACACGGTAGGTTACGGCCCCTTCTTCGGCGCCCTGCAGCATGCCGATGGTCGCACGGAAATGGTCGCCGGGCTGGATAACATAGTCAGGGTCGCCGAAGTCCTCGTATTCGCCGCGGATAATGCCTTCGGCCACCCAACGCGGGTGGGTCTCCAGGCAGAGCCCCTGAATGCTGCCGCCCGTCTCCAGCGTGCCGCCGGTCAGGCGAGCGGAGCCCAGGTCGCTGGCAGGGTCGCCGGGCCAGGGCAGGGCAGTCGTCGGCGGGCCGCCAATCCAGGCGGCGTCGCCCGCGTTGTCCACGAAGTCGTAGACGATCTCCGGGGCGACAACGGGCGTGGTCAGTTCGAGTCTGTT
>JAGHDT010000116.1 GCA_021159805.1 Anaerolineae bacterium | reverse complement strand
GGCAGCCTCTGTGCCCACAGTGACTGAGTCCGGTTTGCCGCAAACAACCCCTTATGTCCCGCTTCTTATCGGCATCCAAGCCACAGAGGACGGGATTGCGCCCTCGACACTGGTCAGCGGGAGTTCCGCGCTGCCGACCCAGATGGCGATCGGTGCTACCTGGGAACCTGCGATCGCGGAGACAGTTGGGGCCGTTTTGGGTCGCGAGCTAGCGGCTTTGGGGGTCAATCTCTACCTGGGGCCGGATCTGGATGTGCTCTATACACCGCGGCCCGGCGATCCGGCCGACCTTGATACGCGGGTTTTCGGCGGCGACCCGTTTTGGGTCGGTGAAATGGGGCCTGCCTACATCGCAGGTCTGCACACTGGGAGTGAGGGCCGTCTGGTCGTAGCCCCACGCCATCTTCCCGGGTTGGGGAGTGCAGATCGTCCTCTGGAAGAGGAGATTCCCACGATTCAGAAGCCGCTTGAGCTGCTGCGGCAGATCGAGCTGGTACCGTTCTTTGCCGCTGCTGCGGAGGCTCCTGGCAGTGCGGCGTCGGCAGACGCCTTCGTTGTCACCCATATCCGCTATCGCGGCTTCCAGGGCAGCAACATCCGCCAGACGACGCGTCCCATCAGCCTGGATGCCACGGCATTGCAGTTGGTCACCAGCCTAGAGGAGGTGGCGCCGTGGCGCGGCGGCGGCGGTGTGTTGATCGCCGACAACCTGGGGATGCGTTCTGTGCTGCTCTCCTATGATCCGCGGGGCTTGACCTTCAACGCGCGGCGGGTGGCTCAAGATGCTCTTTCTGCCGGCAATGATCTGTTGATTCTGGATCACTTCGGGTCACCCGATCACTGGGACACCCACTTCACAAACATACGGGATACGCTGAAGTTCCTGGCTTCCCGCTATAGGGATGAGCCGGCCTTTCAGGTGCTTGTAGATGCCTCGGTCTACCGCATTCTATCGATGAAGCTGGGTATCTACCCGCGGCTTCACGTCGATGATGTCCGCGTCGACGCAACCGAAGCACGCGCAAGCCTTGGCGGTGGGGAGCTCGTCAACGCCCAGGTCGCATCAGGCGCTCTTACACTTGTCTTCCCGATGACCGAGGACCTGGCACCGTCGCCACCTCAAGAGGGTGACTCTGTCGTTGTCTTTGTCCAGGAGGAAGCTTTGCCGATCACCGATGCTGCCGACGCCGTGCTCACGCCACTGACGGTCCAAGCGGTTGTCGACACGATCCTCCGTTTCTATGGTCCTGATGGGGCCGGTGTGATTCCGGCGTATGCGGTGCGTGCATTCTCGTTCAAGGAGCTCGCAACTGCTCTGGAGGAGACCGGCGAGGAGACGGTCATCAGCACCGGCGATGCTGAGGCCGAGCCACCGACGCTCGTTGCGGCGATCAGCAACGCCCTGGTAGACGCCGACTGGATTGTCTTTGCCACAAGCGGATTGGATGCCAATAGCGAGGGGGCCGGAGCGCTGAAAGAGTTCCTGGCCTCTCAGGCCAACCTGCTCGATGCCCACATCGCAGTGCTTTCCTTCGGTCCGCCCTACGAGCTCGACGGTACGGAGATCAGCAAACTTGACGTCTTCTACGAGCTGTATTCCACTGGCCAGGCTTTTGTCGAGGCAGGTGTTCGTGCGCTCTTCCGAGACATCGTGGCAGCCGGTGATTCGCCTGTGGATATTCCGGCCCTGAACTACTATATGTCTGAACAGACGATGCCGGCACCAGATCAAGTGCTCACCCTCGGCATCGTGGACGACGCCGGTGAGGCCTTGACGCAGACAGCGCGCTCCAACATCCATGTAGGTGACGTTATCAATCTCAGGACAGATGTGATTCTCGATCGTAACGGCCGCGTCGTGCCGGATGGCACGCCGGTGAACTTTACGCTCAACTACCCGCAGGAGAGCGTCCACCACGTAATGGTTGCCGAAACATCGGATGGCACGGCTGCGGCTGCCGTGACTCTGGATCGCATTGGGCAGCTGGATATCACCGTTCAGTCTGAGCCTGCCACATCATCGGTGAAGCTGGAGTTAGTCATTCGTGATGATGGCGTGACCATCACTGAAGTGGAACCGACGCAGACCCCAACGTCTACCCTCGAACCAACACCAACGCCATCGCCGACACCGACCGCGACAGCCACGCCTGATCCGGTGCCGACAAAGGGCGGCCAGTTACCTGATCCTCCTCAGCTTCCGGTGCCGAATCGCGCCAAACTCATTCGTTGGGGATTTTCGGGAGCTGGAGTGATCACACTGTTGGGGTTCTTGTTGGCGCGTGAACAGGCCTTGAGTGCAGAAGCTGCCACGCGCATAGCACTGGCAAGCTTGATTGGTTGTCTCGTTGGCTATAACCTGCTGATGGCGATCACCAGTTGGTGGTTCCCGTTCATTCGATACTCGCTGGTGGCCAGAGAGTATCTTGGAGGGGTTGTCACGGTCACCGTAGGTAGCTGTGTGATGGCGCTCTCGCTCTGGCTCGCCCAGCCTCCGGGTGGGCCTCCACGCGGTCGTGCCGAAACACGCAATGCCGACAAACGCTACTTTGGGTCCCGTCTCTGATTTGAGCTGCTGCCTATGGCGTGATAACGAGGGCTACCAAGGCAAGAACGGCAGCCACGATCACCAGGGGGGCGTTCTTGCGCCAGGTTCGACGCCATTCCGCACCGGTCAGAACAAGGGGGGCGATGGAGGCTGGGATCGCGCCGCCTCGCAGGGATTCTGCGAACAGCTGGATAGTGGCCGGGCGGTCATCCGGATGCAGCGCGAGTGCCTGTTGAATCGCTCTGTCGACACTGGGAGAGACGCGGGGATTGATTGCACGCAGTGGTATCAGCGAGTCGGCCCGTAGGAACCGGTCGCGTGCGCTGGCTGGAGGGCGACCTGCGAGTAGATGGTACAACGTAGCGCCCAGCGCGTACGTGTCCGTTCGTGTGTCGGTATGGACGTCGTCGCCGCCATACTGCTCCAGCGGCGTGTAGGCCGCGGTGCCTTGGCCCTGGACCACGGTGACCGTTCTGGACTCGTCACTCGTCAGCAGCTTGACCAGCCCGAAATCCACCAACTTGATGAGGCCCGACGGCATCAGTTTGATGTTGGACGGCTTGATATCGCGGTGCAGCACCGGAGGATCCTGGCTGTGGAGATAGTGGAGGGCACTGCATAGCTGCTGCGCCCAGTCGAGCACATCGGATTCCTCCAGAGGATGATCCTCGGCGAGTGATTCCTCGATGATCTCACGTAGATTGTGACCCGGGACGTAGTCCATCACCAGGTACTCGCGCCCATTGTGTGTGAAGTAGTCCGAGACTTTTGGCAGGTTGGGGTGATCGAGTCTGGCAAGTACTGAGGCCTCCCGCCTGAACTGCTCCTGGAGCTGCGTCAGCACCTCATCGGAGTTGTCCGGGTCGAGGGAGATCTCCTTGACCGCACAGATCCGGCCTGAGAGGAGTGTGTCCTCAGCGCGATAGACCGCGCCCATACCTCCCTGGCCAATGGGGCCGGCAACGCGATATCGGTCCTTAAGCTGGACTTGGGGCTCAAGTAACTTCACCATAGTGTTTGATGATAGCGTGGGCCTGGTATAATGTCAAGGACGCGGGGCGCGTTTCAGCCCTGACGAGAGTGGACTTAGTGGCAGCTCATGGGCCAAGAATGGTGCGCGGGTTCGGGGGCCTGCGGGATCATCGATATCGATGCGGGTGAGATAGGAAGTGAGGTGCAGTGGTATGCAGGAGTATGCGAACAGTCCATTGCTGGTGGTCTACAAAGGGGCACTGGCTGGTAACCGTTGGCCGGTGAGGGGCAAACCCATCACGCTGGGGCGCGCCCAAGACTGCGATATTGTCTTGCCGGAGCGACAGATTTCCCGCTATCACGCCCGGATTGAGCAAGACGAAACGGGTTACATCATACGCGACCTGGGCAGCAAGAACGGCACCTTCGTCAACGGCGAAGCCGTGCGAGGTCAGCCCTATCGTCTTCGTGATGGCGACGAAATTGAGTTGGCTGATGTACTACAGATGGGGTTTGTTGCCGGAGAAGCGACAGTACCCCTGAGAGATATGGGCACGAGCCGGCAAGACGGCCTCCAGGTGAATATGTCAGCCCGGCAGGTCTCCTTGGGGCGGGCTATACTCGATCCACCGCTCTCGCCCGCGCAGTTCACGCTGTTGGAATTGCTCACCAGCGCCGCTGGCGCAGTCATCACCCGTGACCAGGCAATCGAGGCTGTGTGGCCTGATGCCGTTGGTGGTGTGACCGATCAAGCCCTGGATGCGTTGGTCTACCGACTCCGTGAACGTCTGGCTGAGTTGGATGCCGACTACGACTATGTCGTGACCGTGCGCGGTCACGGGTTTAGGTATGTGACCAACTCGCTTTCCTAGCTCGCGCCACGGTCGTTGGACGGCGGTCGGCGCCTGCCATCTGGAGATATCGAACAGACAATATGCACCGAAGACTTCCCGTGACTGTCGTGTCGCTAGCTATCGCGCTCTGCATAGGTCTGGGCGCGGCGTGGCCTTATTTCCAGTCCCCTGGACTTCCGGCCCAGACTGATGCTGAGTTACACATTTACCGGACTGCCGAGCTGGGTTATAGCCTTGAGGCGGGTAACCCGTATCC
>JAGHDT010000527.1 GCA_021159805.1 Anaerolineae bacterium | reverse complement strand
CCACCGGGCACATCCAACGCCAGGTACCCCACAAGGGTGTCGTCAAGGAAAAGCGGCAAGGCAGCACTAATCTCTGCATCGGACAGCCGGCCCTGCAGCTCCCCCTCCGTCGTGGCCAGAATCCACCGATCGACATCGGCAACCCTGTAGACAATATCCCCACCACCCTGTGCGGCTACGCCTCCCTGTTCGATAGGACCTTCCTGGCGACCATGCCCACCGGGGGAGTCCACAAGACCGGCGAATGCCTGCTGAACTCCTCCCCAGTCCCCCTGCTCCCGGTAGTAGGCGACCAGGCTATCCATCAAACGCCGCGTACGCTGGTTGTTTGCTGCTGCATAGCGACGAAACTCGGTCTCAGTGCTATAGCCGGCCAATGCCGCAACGGTGGTTACGGCTACCAAGATCACGACGGCAAACGCAAGCAGGCCCTTCTGGAAGAGACTCATGGCCGGTGCGACCCTCTTTTCCTGGACCTAGTCGATGAACCGGTAACCGATCCCGCGAACCGTCCCGATATAGGCCGGGTTCGCCGAGTCTTCCTCAATCTTCTGCCGCAAATTCTTGATGTGGACATCGATCGTGCGTTCATACGCCTCAAAGGTCACGCCCTGAATGGCCTCCAGCAGGTCGGCCCGAGAGAAAGCACGTCCAGGCGAGCTCATCAACACAGCCAAGAGATCAAACTCCGTGGGCGTCAGATCGATCAGCACACTGCCTTTGCGCACCTCACGTCGGCCCTGATCCAGGATCACGCCGCGTGCCTCCAACACCTCAGCAGGCGCAGGCGCCGTCTGCACACGACGCAGGAGAGCCCGCACGCGAGCCACAAGTTCGCGCGGGCTGAAGGGCTTGGTCACATAGTCATCGGCACCCAGTTCCAACCCGAGGATACGGTCCATCTCCTCGACACGCGCGGTCAGGATGATGATCGCCAGATTCGGCAGTTCCGATTTGACAATCCGCGTGAACTCAAGGCCATCCATCTCCGGCATTTGGAGATCCAGAATCACCAGATCAGGTTTCTCATCACGCGCGATAAAGAGGGCGTCCCGTCCATTAGTCGCGGTGACAACCCGGTACCCGGACTTCTCCAGATAGCCACGCACCACCCGCACGATCTGGACCTCATCATCCACAACAAGAATCTTCTGAGCCATCACACCCCCTGTATGACCAGACATATCGCTAACGGACCCTGTGAGCAGATCCGGCAGAGCCCTCACCCCGTGTGCGCGGAGCGCCCCGCGCGCTGAGAAGCGCGGCACCCTCCCCTGAAACGGGGACTTCATCCCCTAGACCGGGGATTTCATCCCCCATACTCCGCGGACGGCGCCCCCTGAACCGGGGACTTCGCCCCCTAGGCCGGGGACTTCGCCTCCACAGCCGGAGGTGGGAGAGGGGACCGGAGGTGCTACCTCAGAAGCGCCCACCTCCGACCCGCTCTGCTCTTCGCGTCGCAGTTTCACCCTGCGTGGAGTCCGCCTGCGGACATGGAGTTCTGCTTCCAAGATGTCTCCACAATCACGATGTGCCGCATATGACAGGTCCTAGCCCAAGGCCACGTCCAGAAGCATCATCACGGCAAAGCCGATCATCACGCCCATCGTAGCCAGATCAACGTTACCCTCCCGATGAGACTCGGGCACCAGATCCTCCACGACAACGAAAATCATAGCGCCGGCAGCAAATGCCATCGCGTAGGGCAGAATCGGGCGGAAAAGGATGACCGCGGCGGCCCCCAAGACAGCGGCAATCGGCTCGACGATCCCCGAGAGCTGCCCATACCAGAAGCTCTTCCAACGGGAAACGCCGGTGGTACGAAGTGGCATAGATACGGCCAGACCCTCGGGGAAATTCTGGATCCCTATGCCCAGTGCTAGCGCCAGAGCGCCCGCGATCGTCGCGGAGGGATAACCGGCAGCGACCGCACCAAAAGCGACACCCACGGCGAGCCCCTCAGGGAAATTATGTAGCGTGATCGCCAGAACCAAGAGCGTAATGCGCCGCCAAGTCGTCTTGAGGCCCTCAGGCTGATTCTCACCAACGTGCAGGTGCGGCAGTATCCGGTCGAGCAAACGCAAGAAAACGCCACCCAGGAGAAAGCCGATAACCGCGGGCGCCCACACCGGGAGCGAGGAGTCGGCCGACATCTCAATCGCGGGCGCGAGCAACGACCAGAAGCTGGCAGCGATCATGACACCGCCGGCAAACCCCAGCATCATATCCAGCGCCTTGCGGTTGATCTCCTTGGTCAGGAAGACCGCGGACGCGCCCAGTGCCGTCACTGCCCACGTGAACAGCGTTCCAAAGAGCGCCTGCATGATCGGAGAGAATTGGCTGAAGAACGTAATCATCGGCAACCTCCGTCGCATAGAACTATGATGTTGATATGAGTATTCTAGCTTACATCACGCTCACCCACAACACACACCACTTGTCCTCCGCCCAGTTTGCCCGTATAGTATCGCTAATCTGATCCTCAGGAGGGAGACGACCATGAGCTTTCCCAGATCCGCAGGTGTTCTGTTGCACCCCACCTCTTTGCCCGGCAACTACGGCATTGGTGAGCTCGCAGCACCCGCCTATGACTTTGTTGATCGCCTGGTCCAGAGTGGCCAGTCCCTGTGGCAGATTCTCCCCCTGGGTCCTACCGGATACGGTGATTCGCCCTACGCGTGCTTTTCCGCCTTGGCCGGCAACCCTATGTTGATCGATCTGGACTGGCTGGTTGAGGAAGGCGATATCGACGCCGCGGATCTCGCGGAGGCACGTAGCTTCCCGACCGACCGTGTCGACTTCGGCCCGGTGATTTCCTTCAAGAGCGCGATTCTGCAGCGGGCTGCGCGCGCATTCCGCGCGCACGCCTCGCCCGACCGCCAAGCCGCGCTCAACCGCTTCAGCCGGGAGAACGACGACTGGCTCGAGGACTTCGCCCTCTTTATGGCCCTCAAGGATGCCCACGGCGGCGGCGCCTGGAACACCTGGGAGCGAGAATTGGTCACACGTGACCCTGGCGCGCTGCGAGCCTGGCGCGAGCGGCTGGACGAAGCTCTCTTCGCACAGCGCTACTACCAATTCCAGTTCTTCCGACAATGGGAATCGCTCAAGAGATACGCCAACGAGCAAGGGATCCAAATCGTGGGCGATATTCCCATCTTCGTCGCCTACGACAGCGTCGACGTTTGGGCCCACCCCGACCTCTTCTTCCTGGACGAAGACCTACTGCCAACTCAGGTTGCCGGCGTCCCCCCTGATTACTTCAGCCCGACAGGGCAGCTCTGGGGAAATCCAATCTACAATTGGGAACGCATGGCCGGCAACGGCTACAGGTGGTGGATACGCCGTTTCGAGCAGACCTTCACCACCGTCGACATCGTGCGCCTCGATCACTTCCGCGGGTTTGCCGCTTACTGGGCCGTCCCGTCCGGCGAGACGACGGCTATCAACGGGCATTGGGAGACCGGGCCTGGCGCGGGCTTCTTCCAGACCATCAAGGATGCCCTGGGAGAACTACCCATCATTGCGGAGGATCTGGGCCATATCACCGAGGATGTGCTTGAGCTTCGGGAGCAGTTCGATCTCCCCGGTATGAACGTGCTGCAGTTCGCCTTCACCAGCGATGCCGGTAACCCGTACCTGCCCCACAACGTCCGCCGCAACTCGGTGATCTATACCGGCACCCACGACAACGATACCACTGTGGGGTGGTATGCCAGCCGTGAGGCATGGGAACTGGAGCTCTGCCATCGCTACCTGGGCCCCGTGAATGAACCGATCAATTGGGCCCTGATGCGCACAGCCTATCGCTCCGTCGCGGACCTGGCCATCGTGCCGATGCAGGACATCCTGGATCTGGGATCGGAGGCACGCATGAACACGCCGGGCAAGTTTGGTAACAACTGGGATTGGCGGTTCGACCTGGATGACTTCACGCCGGAGGTCCAGGCCAGGCTCAAGGAGTTGGCCCTGACCTACGGACGCATGGAGCCGGCTGAGAAACAGGAGCGCCCTGAGTGGATGTAGCCTGCACCTGATGTGAAAACACCCCCGTCGTGTGGCGGGGGTGTTTCTTTTTCACTGACTAAGGCGCAGGCGTGGGGGTCGGTGCATCTGGCCCTTCCGCTTCCGGCGTGGCAGGCTCCGCAAGGAAGTCCTCGCGTGCTTTGTCGAGCAGCGGGGTGACGGTGTACCCAGCCACACGGACATAGTAATCGGCGTCCGAGGACTTCACCACATAGCTGCCATCATCCTGCGGGTCGGCGGCGACCGCCAGTGTATGCGTCTGGCCATCATCTGTTGTCACGATTGCCACTGCGCCGGGTGCGTCCAGCCCGTAAGCGGGATCCGCCGACGTCCCCAGCGGTGTCTTCAGCGACAGACTCGTCGCCGCACGCACGACGGCACTGGTCTGCGTCGGTTCGATGGCTTCACCCGCCTGCAGATCGACCAGCGTCCACTTGTCCTCATCCTTGACGAGGGTAAACGTGCCGTTGGCGTTCTCCAGGGTCACATCCGTCACCGTCGCCAGGTCAATGCTAACGTACGACGTGTCAGCCCAATCACTGACGGCCACGTTGACATCCCACACCGATAGATCGGAAGTGAGATAGGTCTCGGGCTCCCCCCCGATACGAAAATGCGTCGCGGTGTACCGGGGAGCAGATCCCAGGTAGAGTGTGTGGGTCTCACCGGTCGCCGTCTCGAAATCGACGCGCCGCTGGAACGTCTCGTCGGAAACCTGAAGCTGTATCTGGCTTGCCTCCGTCCTCGCGACGACAGAGCCCGCGCTGAGCGCGGCCAGCTGCTCCAGGACAGGTGTGATCTTGGCTTCCTGTACCGGATAGTCGCCGGCTTCAGGCATCACCCAGGCCCCATCCACCTTGCGTAGCACGATCTGTTCACCGGTATTGTCCTCAATGGTCAGCGCCACGACATCCTCGGCCGCAAGATCCGGGAAAAGCGGCTCGCCCGAGACCGACGCGACTTCGCGGGGCCAGAAGACAACTACGCTCAGAATGATCTGAAGAGCCAGAACCCCTAGAAGGATCTGTTGCGTGCGCTTCATTAGTTCACCTCCTCGGACCGACCAGCAGAGGCATCTCCGCTATTGTCTCGCGCCAAACCAGGCTTGCGCCGCTTGGTCGGGGCATACTCGACCTCATCCAGAGGCACCAGGGCCATCGGCACCTCACTTCGCCGGCGCATGCCGGCGACAGCGGCGATGGCGACCACAGAGACCAATGCCAGGACATAGTTGACGGCCTCCCAGAACGACTGCTCGTTCTCAGCCATAGGAATCAGTACCCGCGCCGCCGTGCCACGTGAGCGGATACTCAACAGATCGAGATCCTCGATCGTCCACGCCACAGCATTCTGCAGGAACTGAAGATTGTTGAGATACCGCTCACCGCTCATCGTCGACGAAAGTTTCAGGACAACATCGTCCACAAACTCCACGCTGCCGATAACGACGAGGCGGGCTGTATCCGGCGACACCTCGATCGTTCCCACGGTCGCCGGGGTCTGGACCACGGCCGCTTCTTCCGCGTCCGCGGACGCAGCGTCCGCGGACGCAACGTCCGACGGAGAAGGCTTTCCCTTGAAGTAAGATTCAAAGCTGCCACGTGCCGAAACCGCCAACGTATAGGGTTGCGTCGATGACATCTCAGCAAACCCCATCTCAGGATAGAGATCGAAGTTGGGCTGGATATTGAAATCCGACTGCGTCCATGATTGTGCCGACGAAGTCAACAGAACTTCCACATCGCGGGTCGCGTTCTTCTCGGGGTCCACAGTGATTGGGGAGACCCACTGCAGCGTCAACGCCGGCAGGCCGGAGACGATCGGATTGCCCTTGGCCATACCGTCGGACCGCACATCGACAAACATCGGATAGTCGAGCGCCTGGATCTCCTGAACCTGATAGTTACCCGCCTGGCGAGCAACCGGCACCGGGAACGGCTCATTCTGAGCATCCATCACCAGCGACTGTTCAACAGTGAACCCGTAGTGCGCCAGCATCTCCTGCAGGCCACCATCCAGCTGCTGCGATGCCAGGCCTCCACTCATCGTATCAGGCGTGATCATCATATTGCCAGCGGCCACGACGACGGCACCCCCGCGCATCAGGTATTGGTCGATGGCATAGCGGGAGACATCGTCCAGGTTCTGAGGCCCCAGGATCACCAGAACGTCGATGTCCACCGGCACCGAGCCGGTGCTCAAGTCCACCGTGCGCACTTCGTATTCCTGCTGCAGCGTGGAGTAGATCTGGTTCCACGACGAGAGCGGATCGATCGTCTGGCCGAACATATCCTGAGTCGGGACCGCGGGCGGTGTCCAGAGACCGACTACCTGTAGGAAGCCCGATGAAGAACGCTTGAGGGCCGCCTCAACAGCAGAACGAACATCGGCCTCGCTCAACTCGCCCTGAGGATAGACAATCTGGGCCTGATCACCGGATATCATCACCATATAGAGGTAGTAGCTGTCCTCCGAGAAAAGTGAGGCAGCCAAAGGCTGCAGCCCATACGCATCGTAGAGCTCCTGTCGTCCAATGGGACTGTTGGGATCATCAGGATCCACGAAAGTGTAGCTAAACTTACCGTTCGATCGGCCAGCGATGTCCTGAAGCACGGTCTCGATGGTTGCCGGGACCTCGCCAAGCTGCTCCGGCAGCGTGTTCGGCGTGATAAAGACCTGCATCTCGACCGGCTCGGTCAATGAGGCGAGGATCGCATCCGCACTCTGGAATCCGTAGACGACCTTCTTGATCGAACTGGTCAGGTCATACTCCAGATTGCGCAGCGTGACCTCCACGTCGCCGCCGGCGCCGTATTGGACGTCGATCAGGTCGTTGAAGCCCAGGACCGTGCTCTGATCGCCATATTGAATCAGAATGTCGAAGTAGGAGTTAATCACGGAGGCCTCGTAGCGATCCGTCACCTGGAAGGGTGTGGGGCGAATCCCGTAAACCTGGTTCGCTTCGGCCTCCTTTTCGGGCTCCTTTGCAGGATCGATGATCTCAAGCTGGATCAGGCCTCCGGAAGCGACCTCGTACTCTTTCAGCATGTCGCGAACGCTGGGCACCAGCGGTGCCAGCAGCGGGTGCGTCTTCTCACTGAAGTACCCCCGGATCAGCAACGGCTCCTGAAGCGTACTGACCAAGTCACGGGTCGTGGCCGACAGCGAGTAGTTATGGTATTCCGTCATATCGACGCGCAGCCTGTTCAGCGGGAAGATCCAGACGTTCACCATCAGGAGGTTCACAATCAGCAGGCCGGAGGTGATAGCAATGGCGCGGCGTTTCGGCAGCAGCTGTTCTCCCTCGCTCCAGCCCTTGGACTTAAGCGACAGGACGTTCAGCATCAGGAAGACGCCGGCGATGGTCAGATAGTACACCAGGTCGCGAAGGTCGATCACACCGCGCTCAATCGACTCAAAACGGCTGCCGGCGCCCAGCGCGCGCAGGATCTCGCCGACCTCATTGCCCACAAATCCGGTCACCCCGGGTGATCCCACCAGATAGAGGGCACCGCAGAGCAACACCGTCGAGATCAGCGCGACGATCTGGTTGTCAGTACGTGAAGAGACAAAGAGGCCGATGGCTGCGTAAGTTGTAGCCAGCAGCACAGCGGCCAGATAGCCACCCAGGACCGGGCCCCAATCCAGATTGCCCAGCAGCGACACGGTCAGTGGCAGGAAAATCGTCAAGGCGAGGGCGACGACCACCAACGCCACAACCGCCAGGAACTTGCCCAACACCAACTGGATCGTCGACACAGGCAAGGTCAGCAGAACTTCCAGCGTTCCGGAGCGCTGCTCCTCACTCCATTGCCGCATGGTGAGTGCCGCGACGAGGAAGATCAGCAGCACCGGCATCCAGCTAAACAGCGGTCGAACATCGGCAATGCCACGGGCGAAGAAGGTCTCCACCCAGAAGAAAGAGAAGAGCGTAGCCGCCAGGAAAGAGCCGATGAAGATCAAGGCCAAAGGCGAACCGAAGGTGCCACGCAGCTCCTTGCGGGTGATCGTCAGCGTCTGCCGACTCCAAAGAGCCGGGCGACTCCAGAGAGTCGGCTGAATCCTATCACTCATTATGCCACCTCCTCTTCCGAGCCGTCAGGCAAGGCGGAACCCGCCAGCTCCAGTGAGCCAGTTGGCGAGGCTGGCTCAGAAGCCAGCGCGAGTTCATTAAACACCATCTCCAGCGTGCGGACATCGCGGCGGAGCTCACGCAGCGGCCAATCCTGTTCGCGTGCCAGTGTGTAGATCTCGGACGTCAGATGATCGCCGGCCTCGGGCTTCCCGAATACACGATACGCCGGATACCCATCAGTACTCTCGAATAAGCTTACATCGCGAGCTGGCTTCAGTTGCTTCAACAGCGTCTCAGCACCCTTCACCTCACGCTCCAGAACCACAACGGCATCGGAGGTCGCCGCCAGGTCCGCCAGTCGCGCATCCGCCTTGACCCGCCCATTGATAAGGATAATGGCCCGATCGCACAACACCTCGACCTCGGAGAGGATGTGCGTAGAGAAGAGCACGGTGCTGTGCTCGGACAACCGCCGGATAAGGTGGCGGATCTCCACAATCTGGGTGGGGTCCAAGCCCACCGTCGGCTCGTCCAGAATCAGCAGTTTGGGCCGGTGCAGAATGGCCTGGGCCAGGCCAACGCGCTGGCGGAACCCCTTGCTCAACTGCCCGATCGGTCGCGTCAGATGCGCCTCAAGGCCAGTTGCGTAGACAGCTTCGGAAATTCGGGGACCTATCTCATCCTCCGGGATCATCCGGAGATCAGCCATCATCCGAAGATAGCCCTGCACCGACAGCTCCGGGTAGAGCGGCGCGGTCTCCGGCAGATATCCGATCTGCGCCTGCACGTCGCGCGTATGTTCTTGCACATCCAGACCGCCGACCGCGATGTGTCCGGAGTCCGGCTGAAGATAGCCTGTGAGTATCTTGATAAACGTGGTCTTCCCAGCCCCATTTGGCCCCAAGAGTCCGATAATCTCGCCGCTCTTGACGTTGAAGGAAACGCCTTCCAGGGCACGGATAGGACCATAGGACTTCGTTAAGTCATGTACATCAATCATCGATCCATCCTCCCATTGACTTGCCGCCACACAAAAAGAGCCAAGCCTTCCATATGACCCACTATGGACGAGCTTCGCTCTGTAGATGAGACAGACGTTTGGCAGGTCCTGCCAATCACCATTCTAGCGCCGACGGGGCCTTTGTCAAATATGTGAGTGTGGATGAAGGCAGCCTCTGACGAGCTGTCACTCCAGCGTCAAGCGTGCAGCTTGACCAAGTGTCATGCTTCGAAGAGCACATCTGTGACGGCCAATGCCTTGCGCACAGCAGCTTGATTGGCCTGCGCATAGGCCGGGTTGAGCTGTCCGGCGGCCGCAATCAGCGACTCTGGAGATAGGAATCCCAGAACCGCGATGCCGGCGGCAACCACAGCCAGAGAACGGCCGGCTGCCGCAATACCTTTCAGGGCGCCTGGACGGAAAGACCGCACCTGCGCGCGGGTCACCAGCCGGCCTGCCAACTCAGGGAGCGCAAAAACGCACTGAGTGCCATCCATCCGACCCGCGAGAGCCGCGGTCTTCTCCCACCCTTCCTCCGAGAGCACAAACAATGCATCTGGATTGGCGATGCCGGTGAAGTGTATCGGATCGGGGGAGACCAAGATATGGCTCATACTGTGTCCCGAACGCACGGTCACGGGGTAATCATCACGCTGCGTCGTCCAGAGACCCGACAGTGTCGCCGCCGTTCCGAGCGCGTGGCCGGCCGTGCGCACCCGCGCCCCGGCGGCGCCGGCGATGATGATGGCGCGGGGCCCGTCCAGGTTGTGAGAGAACGTCGTCTCCAGCGGATTGGTCAGGTGGACCCGTTTGCCCACGTGCCCCTGCCACACGGCGCGCAGTGCAGTAGAGCCCTCCACGCGGTCGGCCCGCTTGATCACCCCAGACACAAACCCCAATTGATCCATCGTCGCCTGCAGCTCCTTGGGACCCACGCGGTTAGCAGCCGCGTAGTAGGCCACGCAGAGCTCCCACACGTCCAGGAGCGCAAACCCATCGTGTCTCAGGGCAATCTCAAGCTGCTCATCGAGAGCGGGATCAAAAGCGGTGCCCCGCCAGACATAGGTCGCACCGTTCACGGCGACCGTCTGGGCGATATCCAGCGGGACCTCAGTATTCCCCCAGGGAGTGGTCGCTGTCTTCTGGTCGGTCGGCGTGGTCACGCTGTGCTCCCCGCCCGTCATCCCGAAGTTGAGGTTATTGAAGACAATCGTGGCAACGCCGATATTGCGCCGAGCTGCGCTGACAAGATGGGCACAGCCGATGCCGCACCCACCATCACCGATGAGATTGATAACGTGCAGGTCAGGACGCGCTAACTTGATGCCGGTTGCGTAGGTCAAGCTGCGGCCGTGGAGTCCGTGAAAGCCGCTGGTGGCGAAGTACTGATCGGAGAGCCCGACACAGCCGATGTCAGTGACAATCACGGTGGCCGCCGGATCCCACTGCAAGCGGACCAGGACACGATCCAGGGCGTCAAGCACCAAGCCGTGACTACAACCGGGGCAGAATCCGTAGGAGCGAGCATTGCGATAGGTTGTTAGCTCAGTCATAGTTGCACTTCGAAAATCACCTTT
>JAGHDT010000187.1 GCA_021159805.1 Anaerolineae bacterium | reverse complement strand
GCGCAGTGTCACCTGCTCTACGGGCGGCACGGTACCGGGCGGGAAGGCTGCCAGCGTTTGATCATTGAGCAGCGTCAGATAGCGCAGAATCGCGACCAGCGGACGTTTCGCCTTCTCGGGATCACCGTGGGTTGCCTTGCCCACGACGCCCTCGGGCGTGCCGGCGATCTCGATCGCGGACTGCCCCTCACCCTCGGACCATCGACTGGGACGGCCAAAGGGATCGACCGACTTGTCAAAGTGCCCGTCGGGCAGATAGCTGATGCCCTCGGTGTCCACTGCATAGTCCATGTCGACCATCTCGGGGTGTAAATAGAGTCCCAGCGATGTCTCGGACTCGTCGGCGTGGACGAAGTTGGTGTCCCACTTTCCGCCACGATCCTTGGTGCGGAAGAACTCGCGCACAGCGCGGTGCCAATCGATGACACGGAAAACACCGGGCAGCTGGTAGCGCTTGCAGAACTGCTGGATGGCTGACTCCAGCACCCAGAGTTGCCCGTGGTTGTTGATGATGATTTGCTTGCGGAACCCGTCATTCCAGAGCCCGAGCATCACATCGATGATGAACTCGCGGAGGACGTTCTCGCGTATGATCACCGTGCCCGGCATACCCAGATGGTGGTAGGGGTGGGCCCCGTACATAAGGGGCGGAAGCGCCAGGTTGACCGGGGCACCCGGTTTGGCGGTATAGCGCCGCACTCCCTCGCAGATCTGGCTGACATAGAGTGTGTCGGAGGCACTGGGCATGTGCTGTCCGTGCAGCTCGGTGCTGCCGACGGGGATCAACACGATATCGTTCTTCCTGCGGTTCGCCTCTACCTCGTGACGCACCGTGGTCTGGATATATGATCCGGGTTCTCCCCATTCTACGGGAGAGGGCATTCCGTACTCGGCCAAGGTCGTATCGATCTCTTCATCACTGGCATCCCATACCTCTTTTTTCATCCGGCCAACGGTGTTATCCTCGAAGAAGAAGTCGGGTTGATCGGTGGGCAGCCATCCGGGTGGAACTGGTTTCATCTCTGACATGTGCGTTTCCTTTCTATTTGCTGAAATGTGGAGCGTCTTAACGTTCGAATGGTTCAACGTTCCAACGTTCGAACTCGTTTATGCGTTCGGCTTCACGATGATCTTGCCGTCGGTCCGGGCTGTGGACCGCGCGATCGCATCTACGGTCTCTTCCAGCGGATACCTGGCTGTGATGATCTTGCTGAGGTCCAGCCGTCCGGCTGCAACCAGCCGGATCACGTTGGGGAAGGTCTCGTGGCCGGAGTGACCTTGAGAGCCGAAGAGCTGCGACCGGCGCACCTGGAAGTTCTCCAGATAGAGCGGCACGCGCCGGGCAGCCCGTCCGATCTGGACGACCTTCGCGTTGATGGCCAGGGCTTTCTCCATCTCAGGGACAGTGAGGTGTGGTGCGCCCGCTGCCTCGACGTGGAAGTCGAATCCCGCGCCCTTGCTGTGTTCCAGCATCACCTCGTGAGGCTTGACCTCGCGCGGGTCATAGACGTAGTCCGCGCCGACCATCTTGGCCAACTTGCGGCGCTCCGCTGAGATCTCGAAGGCGACGATCGTGCCGGCGCCGGCTGCGCGGGCCAACCCGACCGCTGCGAGCCCTATCGACCCTGTGCCGAAGACGCTGACGTAGTGGCCTGGGCGGAAGCCACCCGCGCGCTCAAACATAGCGTTGTAGGAGACGCACGTGGGCTCTGTGACCGCGGCGACCTCATAGGCCTTCTCCTCGTTGCCGAAGTGCTCGGCGATAGCGTCAATGGGCCAGCAGAACTTCTCATCCACTGCGATGTAGTTGGCAAAGGCGCCGGGGATGGTGAAGCCGAGCTCCTCCAGGTTGGTACAGTGATTCGGATAGCCGTTGCGACAGGGGATACACCGCCCGCACCAGATCATCTCCTCGGCGGTGACCATATCACCAACGTTGACCATCTTGACGTCTTTTCCGGCTGCCACAATCTTGCCAGAAAACTCGTGGCCGAGGATGGTGGGGAACTTGGTCAGACCGGGGTAGAGGATATAGTCATCCTCATCGGTCTCGTAGAAGTGCATGTCGGATCCGCATACGCCGCACGCCTGCACCTCGATCACGACATCTTGCGGCCCCGGGGAGGGGTCCGGCCATTCTCGTACCTCCAGGGTGGGGTGGCGCCAGATGCTGCTGCCGGTTATCGCTTTGCCGGTCTCCTTCTCCCAGTTAGAGACAGTGTAGTCGGGTTTGGGGTCCCACTTAGCGTCCAGTACTAATCCTCTCATCGTCAGACCTCCTAATGGTGATGAATCAATAACGTTTGAACGTTCTAACGTTTCAACGTTGGAACGTTAGTGCGCTACACTTCCGCCAGCGCGACGGGCCGGCGTTCTGTATATGATTTCCGGGCGGCGTGGCCCATCGCAATCGCCATACGACCGTCCCGGCCTGTCGCGGGGGGTTGGCTGCCTCCAAGCACGTAGTCGATGAACGCCTGCAGCTCTGTGACGTAGGACTCGGTGTAACGGTCCATGAAGAAGTTGAGCGGCAGGTCTGTGTGGATGGACCGACCGTCACTCACTGTGGCTGTGTTGGGGAAATCATTCTCGGTTCGCACGACTCCGCCGCTGCCGAAGACCTCCACCCGCTGATCATAGCCATAGACAGCCTGACGGCTGTTGTCG
>JAGHDT010000491.1 GCA_021159805.1 Anaerolineae bacterium | reverse complement strand
GACGCGTAGTGGGCAGAGGCAGATGCGAACTAACAGTTCGCACTACATAGCGTAGTGTGGTTTTCACGGTGTGTTGCCGGTTGGGGGCCTGGCGACTACCGTGCGGCGCATTGCTTGGTGACCGGGAGAGGAATCTACAGATCGCGCTGATTGGACTGATCCTGTTGGTGTAGGATGGTCCTGGGGTCTTGTCTTCACAGGAGATGCGGCAGGCATGAGTCAGTTTGAGTACAAGCTGTTCTACAAGCGCTCTCTGCCACACCAGCAACCTGCAGGAACTGCGCTTTTTGTGACTAGTCGACTCGCCGGATCGTTGCCGGCGCAGGTTCTGTCTAGGCTTCGGATCGAGGCGCGCCGTATGGAGCTGGCACTTGACGGGGTCGATGTCGGCGAGGAGCGCGAGAATACGGCATACAGCTACCAACGTCAGCTCTTTGGCAAGTGGGACACAGCGCTGGACACTTGCGCAACGGGTCCCCGCTGGCTCAGTGACGCGGCTGTTGCGGGACTTGTGGCTGACAGCATCCGCTATCGGGATGGTAGCGTCTATGATCTGCTGGCGTTCTGCATTATGCCCAACCACATGCATCTCGTGTTTACGCCACTGAGTGATGAAGATGGGCATCCATACGCCTTGTCGAAGATCATGCAGTCGCTGAAAGGCTACACTGCACGCGCATGCAATCGTATCTTGGGAAGACAGGGCGGCTTTTGGCAGCACGAGAGCTATGATCATTGGGTGCGGGATGAAGCGGAGTATCAACGCATTGTCCGGTACGTGACGGCGAATCCTGTGAGGGCAGGTCTTGCTGATCATTGGGAGGATTGGCCGTGGACGTACGTACGGGACGTCCCGTAGTGCAAACTGTGAGTTTGCAGATGTCACCAGCACGCATCAGTGGCGGCTTGTGGGGTGTTTCAGTGGCGATTGTGTTGCGAACTAACAGTTCGCACTACAGTGGGAGGTCAGTTAATGCAGCGTACAGCTTTGGTGACGGGAGCGGACCGCGGGCTGGGTCTGGCACTGGTTGAGGGGCTACTGGATCGTGGGTGGCGTGTCTTCGCCGGGCAGTACATGGCCGAGTGGCCGGCCCTGGGCGAACTGGCCGAGAGGCATGCTAAGGCGCTGGCTATTGTGCCCTTGGACGTGGGATCGATAGCATCGGTTCAGGCAGCAGCGGCTGCTGTCACGCGGGAAGCAGGTCATCTCGATCTGATCATCAGCAACGCCGGTGTCAGCTCTCCGGCGATGAAGCGTCCCATCAGCGAGGCCCAGGACTACGAGGAGATGCACCGTCTGTACGATGTGAACACGCTGGGATCCCTGCGTGTGGTGGAGGCCTTCCTGCCCCTGATGGCTCAAGGCGAGCTCAAGCGGCTCTGTTTTGTCTCGTCGGAGGCCGGTAGCATCACGACGGCGCGACGGACGTCGTGGTATAGCTACTGCATGTCAAAGGCCGCGCTGAATATGGCCGTTAAGATCATGTTCAACGATCTTCATCCTGAGGGGTATACCTTTCGGCTCTATCATCCCGGTTGGATGCGCACCTATATGAGCGGCACCAAGGGCACAGCGGCCGATTTGGAGCCGGAGGAGGCCGCAGCAAAGGCGTTACCGATCTTTCTCAACGCCCGCGCGGACGAGGACCGTCTCGTGATGGTCGACTATTGTGGGGTGGAGTGGCCTTTCTAGTAGAGGGGATGACGCGTATGCGCACTATCCTGTTGTTGGTGCTGCCGGTGCTGGTGCTCTTTGGCCTGGCCTTGGCGCTAATGTGGGCGCCGCTCCCACCGGCGTTCCCTCCGGCTCTGAGTCCCGCGCGCAACCTGATGGCCGCAATCGTGGTCGGTGTGCTGGGGATGGTCACCCTCGCCGGCGTGGCCGTCGTCGTTGTCGGTCAGGTTTCCGGTGTAAGCCGGAGCCTGGACCCCGTGTTCGCCGAGCACGGTCTTGCCCCGACGAAGGCGCTGCTGCTGGGACGGGTATACGAGGGCAGATTGCAGGGGCGGCATGTGCGCGCTAGCTGGGTCCCCGGCTACGGTGTGCGTCCGGGCCAGCTTCTGGTGAACTTAGATGCGGATGTCGCTCTCATCGCCGCAATAGCCGATCATCGTCCGCTACGCCCGAGTGTAGATGCGGTTCAAGTGGAGATCGTGCTGGCCGACAACTGGGCACCGGTTGTCCTGGTTGAGGCCGACCAGGCTGTGCGCCTCACTGATCTCCTGGCAGATCCGGCAGCGGCATCAGCCCTCTTCCAGCTTCTAGCTGCGTCTGGCCCCGGTGGCGTCCGCGAGATCAGTCTCGTCTCTGATGGCATCCACTTCCGCGCACGGTCGAGCACAGGCGTGGCAGGTCAGCAGATCGAGCGTTGGCTGGCGGCGTTGTCGATCTTTGCCGAGAGGATGGAATCCGCGGTGGCCTCGCGCTGAGCCGGCGAAGCCTGGCGCAACCACCGCATGGCCCTCAGCTCGCCTACGGGTGAAGTGTCAGCCACTGCGTGCCGTCGAACCACAACCACTGTCCGGCGCTGTAGGACCAGTGACCGCGTGCGTCCTGCACGACTAGCTGCTGCAGAGCTTGATGGTACGCACTCTGGTTTATCTGGCCCGCGGCAAAGGACTGTGAAAGCTGGCTGTGGCGCCTCTCAAGCGCAAGGAAGGCTTTGGGGAGCAAGGGGGGGGGG
>JAGHDT010000393.1 GCA_021159805.1 Anaerolineae bacterium | reverse complement strand
GTTCAGCGGTGGTATTGAGGTCGATACACCGGAAGGCAAGGTGATCCAGTGGTCCCAGCCTGAGATTGGGCTCTACGATGATGATCCCTATATTCGGATGAGCTATCCGGATATGGTGCAGGAGGGGGATTGCATCTTCTTGACCGAGACGCAGAAAGACAAGGCACGGGTCCACGAGATCGCGGCCGAGCTTCTGGAGGCGATGTGGAGCCAGTTTGAGGCGGCGGAGGCTGCCCAGGAAGGCTTGGTCCTGGCTCTGCCCGAGTCCGGCGAGGCGATGCCAGCCTCCGCGCCCATGCCCGATCTGCCCCCCTTCCTGGAGCGCGACCACAGCCGTGCCGACTACGGCACCAAGGACCTGCGCCAGGGCTTCAGTGTTGATCTCTGGTTCCGTCTCGATTCGCTGGCCCCGGGCCAGGTGCTGCTCGACAATCGCACCGCGAATGGCCAGGGCTTCTGTCTGCAGAGCACCAATCGGGGCACTATCGAGATCGTGCTCAACGACGGGCGGACCGATAATCGGTGGGACTGCGATCCCGGCATCATCGAGGCCGGCAAGAGGCACCATCTCGTCGCCATCGTCGACGGCGGCCCCAAGGTCATCAGCTTTGTCGTCGACGGCAAGTTCAACGACGGCGGGGAGGCTCGGCAGTTCGGATGGGGCCGCTACAATCCCAACCTGCGAGGCGTTAACGCATCGGTGGTGCCCGCGTTGGTCCCGAGCGATGTGCAGAAGCCTGGAGCCCGCGAGTCACAACAGGGCGTGACACAGACACTCCGCATGGGTCCGGATATGGATGGGGAGGTCCTCTCTGTCCGTATCTATGATCGTTACCTGCTGACGTCGGAAGCGATTGGCAATTTCAGGAGATGGGAGTTGAAATCGTGAACCCTATCAAGCTCAGCCTCCGAGCACGCGCTCAGCCTGAGTCGTGAAGCGCCCGATCAGATCGCGGATCGAGAAGCTGGGGTGCCCGATCAGATACGAATGCACGGTATCACCGAAGTTGTGATACCAGTGCTCGGGGATGCCCTGCTTCCCCACGATCGCCCCCACGATGCTGCCGGCGGTCGCCGCGGTACAGTCGTTGTCCATTCCCATAGCCACGGTCTCCGCAATCACGCGGGTGAAGTCCGTGCCGCCGATGGTGATGCCCCAAATCGTCAGACACGCGTTGTTGATCGTATGTACCCTATGCATCCCGCGGAAGCGTTCCTCCATTGCATCGCGCGCCTGGCGGTAGTCGCCGATCTGCGGTGCGATATCCAACGCCCATCGCGCAGCCTTCGTCAGAGCACATTGTGCGGGGATTTCGGTCAAGCCGATCTCCAGGGCCTCCACCGGGTCATCCACGGCAAAGGCCGCCGCGATCGCGGCGGTGAAGAACATCTCGCCATAGATGCCCTGGCGGCGGTGGCTGATATAGGCGTCGCGGTACGCCATCTCCGCGGCCCGTTCCGGCAGCCCCGGCGCCAGGTAACCCCACGGGTCGGAGCGGATGTCGGCCCCGATCCACTCATTGTATGGATTATCCGTGGCTCCCGCCTGCAGCGTGGGAACGCCGGCGCGCAGATTGCGCAGCGCCACGTCCTCGGCGGTGCAGGCAAACGGCAGGTAGGTGACCCATGCCTTGCCGATATCCTCAATGTCGAAGTCCGGTCCAAAATCCTCCAGCACCAGCAGCCCCAACAGCGTATAGGCCAGATCGTCGTCCACGGGGACGCCGTTCAGCTTGTCGCGGGTATAGGCCTCGACCGGCGTCGTCTGATAGCGCAGCTTAGAGGGATTCGGGACGTAGCGCCAGTAGTCGGTCGGGGGGAAAGCCTCGCCGTTCTCTTTGGCCAATGACGCCATACGCTCGATGGTCCAGAACTCCACAGGGGCGCCCAACACATTGCCGGCCATCCTGCCTAGCAACGCGCCCGAGAGTCGCTCCCGGTACGTCGGTTCATCGAAGCTATCCCAGAGTCTGCGCGGTCCGTTAGGGCGCAGCGCATGGATGCCGGCCAAATCATCGGGCTCTCGGCGGGCCATCTCCGCGTCACCCGGCAGCGCCCGCAGCTCTTCGACGGCTTGCTGGAGTGCCGATTCCGTCTGCGCCAGGATCGGCGCGATGCCCTCGGCGCCGTGCTCGTGCTTCAGCTGTGTGTAGAGTGTGATCTGGTCGATCAATCGTCGGTAGTCAGGTGTCTCGGGATAAGTCATCAGAATCTCCTCCTGTTTGTCCGTCTCAGTAGTCAATCAGGGTCACGGTCGGTGGCGTGTCGCACCTGAAGTGCAGCGTCCCTGCGCGCTATTATAGTGCCTGGGATCAGGCCGGACGAACTGCGGCAGATAGGCGCGGCGCCATTCCAAGATGGCATCCACGGCCACTTCAGCCTCACGCTCTGTCCGCGCCGTTCCCACTCACTCGGCAGGCGCAGTCTCTGCCAATTCCGGCACGAGATGTATGTGCCCTTTGAACTGGGCCAGGTACATATCGTGATAGAAGCCGTGCTGCGCCAGGAGCTCACGGTGGGTGCCGCGCTCGATGATCTCGCCGTGGTTCATCACAAGAATCTCATCCGCCTCGCGGATCGTGCTCAGGCGGTGGGCGATCACGAAGCTGGTGCGGCCTTCCATCAGGCGGAGCATAGCCTCTTGAATGATCTTTTCGGTGCGTGTGTCGATACTGCTGGTCGCTTCATCCAGTACGAGCATGCTCGGGTTGGCCAGGATGGCCCGCGCGATGGCAAGGAGCTGGCGCTGCCCTTGGCTGAGGTTGCTGCCGCGTTCTGAGAGCGGTGTCGCATAGCCTTGTGGCAGCCGGCGGACAAACTGATCTGCGTTGGCCAGTTTCGCCGCCGTGATCACGTCGCTGTCACTCGCCTCCAGGAGCCCATATCGGATATTCTCCATCACGGTGTCCGCGAATAGATAGGTGTCCTGCAGGACGATCCCCAGTTTGCGGCGCAGGTCGTCGAGTTTGAGGTCGCGGATGTTGATGCCGTCGATGAGGATCCGCCCACTGTCGATATCGTAGAAGCGGGTGAGTAGGTTCACGATCGTCGTCTTGCCGGCCCCGGTGGGACCTACCAGGGCGATGGTCTGCCCCGGTTTGGCGTGGAGATCGACGTGCTTGAGGACCGGCACGCCCGCCTCATAGCTGAAGCAGACGTCGTCGAAGACGACGTCCCCCTCGATGTTGTCCAGTGCCTCTGCCTCGAGCTGATCCATGAGTTCGGGGACCTCGTCAATGATTTCAAAGACGCGCTCAGCGCCGGCGATGGCGGACTGGATGGAATTATAGAGGCTGGCGATGGAGTTCAGTGGCCAGCCGAAACGCCGTGCGTACTGCACGAAGCTGGCAATATCCCCGATGCTGGCAAGCCCGCGTATCGCCATCCACCCGCCGGCGCCCGCGACGATGGTCAGGCCGGTGTTGTTCACCAGGTTGGTCAACGGCGGCAGGGTACCGGCGAAGATCTGAGCGCGCGTTGATGCTTGGCGCAGCTTGCGGTTGACCGTTCTGAATTCATTGACGATGGTATCTTCACGGTTGTAGGCCTTAACAACGCGCTGACCCGAGATACTTTCCTCGATGATGCTGTTAAGTTCGCCAAGATAGGCCTGCCTACGGCGGAAGCCGCTGCGGGTGCGTTTGGCGATCCAGCGGCTGAGCGACGCCATCAGCGGCACGGTGACCAGGGTGACAATGGCGAGACGCGCGTTCAGGATCAGCATCATCGCTGCGACGCCGATGAGACTCAGACTGTTGGAGATAAGCTGGATGACACCCGAGTTCAGGACACTGCTGACGTTCTCGACGTCGTTGGTCAAGCGGCTCATTAGCTCGCCGTGCGTGCGTCGGTCGAAGAACCGGAGTGACAGGGTCTGGAGCTCGGCAAACAGGTCATTGCGAATATCGGTGACGGCCTGTTGTGACGCAGCGGCCATCACATAGGTCTGCAACCACGAGATCACTGAAGTGGACAGATAGACGCCCAGTAGCGCGAGTGCCAGCCATCCCAATCTGCGCACATCGTTATCGACAAGGAGTGCATCAATGGCATGTCCCATCAAGTAGGGGCTCAGAACGCTCAGTATTGAGGAGACGACGACCAATGCGGCAGTGATGATCAGGGCGCGCTGCTGGCGCTTCAGATAGCCCCAGATGCGCACCACGGTGCCGGGCGCGTCTTTGGCACGCTGTTTGGGCCGTATCAGGTGACCCATCGGCCCCCCGCTATCCCTTCGAGCACGCTCACGCGAGGTCTTGCCGCTCTCCCGTTGTTTCTCAGGCATTCGGCTGCACTCCGTTTCCCAATTGAGACTCGCAGATCTCGCGGTAGAGGCTGCTTGACGCCATCAGCTCGTCGTGTGTCCCTTCAGCGGCGATGCACCCCTCATCAAGGACCAGAATCTTGTTGGCATCCAGTACGGTGCTGATGCGTTGGGCGATGATGAAGCACGCCTTGAGCGGCGGACCGTTGCTGCCTTGCTCCCACATCAGTGCGTCCAAGTTTTCCTGAATCCTGGCCTCCGTATCGACGTCGACGGAACTGGTG